>NZ_JAUMSQ010000289.1:0-9614 GCF_030519285.1 Mycolicibacterium arseniciresistens | reverse complement strand
CGTCACCCGCCGCACCTGCGGCCCCGGCGGTGCCGCCGGTCGTGCCCGCGCCGCCCAGGACCCCGGCAGTGTCCGCACTGGCGGGCTAGAAGACGACGTCCCCCGGGCGAAGCCTGGCGCCCGGGGGGCGCCCCATCTGAGCGGGCCTTACCCGCGTTTCGTATCGTGTGACCCATGCTGATCACCGCGGTGCTGTGTCTGTGCGCCGCCGTCGCGATCGCGGGCGTCGGCCTCTGGCTGCTCACCCATCCCCGGCCCGCCGACCCCGTGCGGCAGGTGCTGCGGACCGTCGCGCCCACCCAACTCGCCGCCGCGGTCATGCTGGCCGCCGGCGGGACGGTCGCCCTGGCGGCCCAACCGCACACCGCACTGCTGGTGGTGATCGTCTGCGTGGTCGGTGCGGTCGGCACCGTCGCCGCAGGCTGCTGGCAGAGCGCCAAACTCGCCGCCGCACGCAACGCCGCGACGGCCCAAGACGGGTCGGGCTGCGCCGGCTCGTGCGCGGCGTGCACGCTGTCCTGCCACTGACCAGGCCCGCGCGTAAGGCGCGAGGCCGCTGGGTACGCCTCCTGCTGTGAGCGAACGCACAAAAGTACTCGTCATCGGTGGTGGCTTCGGCGGCCTGTTCTGCGCCCGCCGGCTCGGCCGCCTGGACGTCGACGTCACGCTCCTCGACCGTGCGGCCTGCCACGTCTTCCAGCCCCTGCTCTACCAGTGCGCGACCGGCACGCTGAGCATCGGGCAGATCAGTCGCTCGCTGCGGGAGGAACTGGAGCAGTACCGCAACGTGCGGGCCCTGCTCGGCGAGGCCGTCGACCTCGACCCGGACGCGCGGGTGGTGACGGCCCGGCGCCCCGACGAATCGACGTTCACCGTCGACTACGACGTGCTGATCCTCGCCGCCGGGATGCAACAGTCCTACTTCGGCAAGCCGGAGTTCGCCCAGTTCGCGCCCGGGATGAAGACCCTCGACGACGCGCTGAGCATCCGCAGGCGGCTGTTCTGCGCCTTCGAGATCGCCGAGACCCTTCCGCCGGGACCCGAGCGCGACAGCTGGCTCACCTTCGTGGTGGCCGGCGGCGGACCCACCGGCGTCGAGCTGGCCGGTCAGATCCGCGAGATCACCACCCGGGCCCTGGCCAACCAGTTCCACAGCATCGAACCGACCGAGGCCCGCGTCCTGCTCTTCGACGGCGGTGAGCGCGTGCTCGCGGGCTTCTCACCGCGGCTGGCCGTCAAGGCGACCAGGACGCTCGAAGAGCTCGGCGTCGAACTGCACATGGGGGTGCACGTCACCGACGTGCTGAGCGACAAGGTCACCGTCTCGCCCAAGGACGGCGGCCCCGACGAGCACTACGCCGCGCGCACCGCGCTGTGGACGGCCGGCGTCGAAGCGGTGCCGTTCGCCCGGCGCTTCGCCGAGGTGCTGGACGTCGAGTCCGACCGTGCCGGACGCATGGCGGTGGAGCCCGACCTCTCCGTGCCCGGCCATCCGGAGATCTTCGTGATCGGCGACCTCGTCGGCCGCGACCGGCTACCGGGCGTCGCCGAGAACGCCATGCAGGGCGGGATGCATGCCGCCGCGTGTGTGCGGCGCGACCTCGAGGGCAAGAAGCGCAAGCCCTACCGCTACCGCGATCTTGGTTCGGCCGCCTACATCAGCCGCGGGCACGCGCTGCTGGAGGCGGGACCGATCCAGCTCGCCGGCTTCCTTGGCTGGGTGGGCTGGGGCGTGATCCACATCGCGTTCCTCACCGGCGTGCAGAACCGTGTCAGCACGCTGGCGACGTGGCTGATGACGATCGCGAGGGCCAGCCGCACGGACCGCACCTTCCTGCTGGGCAGCCCGATACCGCCGGAAGATCCTTACACCTGGCCGACGGAAGCCTCTGCGCCACGGCATGCGATGCCCAAGGCCGAGGGCGTCGCCTCCTGACCGTCGTCAGTTGCGGCTGATGTCGATCGGATGGGTCGCCAGCAGCGACAACGGCAGCGGTTGACGCCGCAGCACCCGGGACCAGAGGTCCACCCGCGGCTCGACCAGGACGTCGGTCGGCAACGCCGACAACACGATCCAGTCGTCCCGCTCGATCTCGCCCTCGAGCTGGCCGATGGTCCAGCCGCTGTACCCGGCGAAGATCCGCACCCCCTCGATCAGCGGCGCCACCGAATCCGGGTCGGCATCGAGGTCCACCATCGCCATCCGGCCCTGTACGTGCCGCAGCCCCGGCGTGCCGTTGGCCTCGACCCCCACCCGCAGCGTCGCCAGGCACAGCGCGGCGTCCCGCTTCACCGGGCCGCCGATGAACATCGTCTTCGGCTTGGTCGCGAGCTTCGCCCACTGCGGGAGGATGTTGTAGACGGCGGTCTCACTGGGCCGGTTGAGCACGACACCGAGGGTGCCGCCGTCGTTGTGCTCGACCACGTAGATGACACTGCGGCGGAACGTCGGTTCGAGCAGATCGGTGTTCGCCAGCAGCAGCGTTCCCGCGCGCACCCGGTGGGCAGCGGGGGCGATGAAATCCTCCGGATCCTCTGACTGCGCCACGACTCCATCATGGCATCGACCGCTGGCCGACGTGGCCAACAACCGCCTCGCGGGCGAAGATTTGTACGCTGGACCGGGTTGCCGCTCCCCCATTGTTTGTAGAGGACGTGATCTCGCCGTGGTCGACTCGCGTCCGGCCCGGATGGTGTGGCGGTCGGTGCGGGCACTGCCGGAGTTCCGGCGGTTGCTGGAGCTCCGCGCCGTCAGCCAGTTCGGCGACGGGCTGTTCGCCGCAGGGCTCGCCGGCGCCCTGTTGTTCAACCCCGAGCGAGCCGCCACTCCGTGGGAGATCGCGGGCGCGTTCGCCGTGCTGTACCTGCCGTACTCGCTGCTGGGTCCGTTCGCCGGCGCGCTGCTCGACCGCTGGGACCGGCGCGTCGTCCTCATCGGCGCCAACGTCGGCAGACTGCTGCTGGTGCTCGGCGTCGGTGCAATGCTCGCCGCGGGAGTGGGTGACCTGCCGATCCTGTTCGGCGCGCTGATCGCGAACGGGTTCACCCGGTTCGTCTCGTCGGGCATGTCGGCGGCGCTGCCCGACGTGGTGCCGCGCGATCGGGTGGTGGGGATGAACTCGGTGGCGACGGCCGTCGGCGGGATCGCCGCCTTCGCCGGCGCCGTCTTCATGCTGCTGCTGCGCTGGCTGTTCGGTGACGACGACACCGGCGCATCGACGATCATCTTCCTGGTCGCCGCGCCCGTGGCATTCGCACTGCTGCTCTCGGTGCGCTTTTCGCCCAACGTGCTCGGCCCCCACGAGAGCGTCCGGTCGATCCACGGGTCGGCGCTCTACGCCGTCGCGACCGGCTGGGTGCACGGCATCCGTACCGCGGTCGGCGTCCGCACGGTGGCCGCGACGCTCGCCGGGCTCGCCGCGCACCGGATGGCGATCGGCATCAACACTCTGCTGGTGCTGGTGATCGTGCGGCACAGCGACACCCAGGCCGTCGCCGGGCTCGGCTCGGCGGTCAGCTTCCTCTCCGCCGGCGCCGTCGGGCAGTTCCTGGCCAACTTCCTCACCCCACCCGCCGTCGGCCGGTGGGGCCGCTACGCCACCGCCAACGGCGCGCTCGCGTTCGCGGTGGTGGTCCAGCTCGCCGGCGCCGGTCTGCAGCTGCCGATGATGGTGGCGTGCGGGTTCCTGCTGGGCATCGCCGGTCAGGTCGTCAAGCTGTGTGCCGACAGCGCCATGCAGATCGACGTCGACGACGCGCTGCGCGGCCATGTGTTCACCGTGCAGGACTCGCTGTTCTGGGTGGCGTTCATCGGGGCGATCACGGTGGCCGCTTTCTTCATTCCGCCCGGCGGGCACGCGCCGGCGCTGGCCGTGGCGGGGTCGGTGGTCTACCTGCTCGGCCTGGCCGCGCACGCCGCCGTCGGGCGCCGCACGCCGGCTGGTTAACCTGACCGGCATGGCGGCAGCAGCGGCGGTGGTGGCCGATCTCCGCGCCGAGAGCGACGACCTCGACGCGCTGATCGCCGACCTGCCCGCCGAGCAGTGGACCCGGATGACGCCCGCACCGGGCTGGACCATCGCCCATCAGATCGCCCACCTGCTGTGGACCGACCGGGTCGCGCTGCTCTCGGTCACCGACGAGGCCGCCTTCACCGAGGTGCTGGGCGCCGCCGCGACCAATCCGACCGGCTTCGTCGACGAGGGCGCCGCCGAGCTGGCCATGACCGCGCCCGCCGAGCTGCTGGCCGACTGGCGGCACACCCGGGCCCGCCTGCATGACGAACTCCTCGGCGTCTCCGAGGGCCGCAAGCTGCCGTGGTTCGGCCCGCCGATGAGCGCCGCGTCGATGGCGACCGCACGCCTGATGGAGACCTGGGCGCACGGCCTGGACGTGGCCGACGCGCTCGGTGTGACGCGCCCGGCGACGGCGCGGCTGCGGTCGATCGCCCACATCGGCGTGCGGACCCGGGACTTCGCGTTCGCCGTGCACGGACTGCCCGTTCCTGCGGCACCGTTTCACGTGGAACTACGCGCACCCGACGGGTCGTCGTGGACCTGGGGCCCGCCCGACGCCGAACAGCGTGTCACCGGTTCGGCCGAGGACTTCTGCTACCTCGTGACGCAGCGCCGCCCGCGCGCCGAGCTCGACGTGCGGGCCGACGGCGCCGACGCCGAGACGTGGCTGACCATCGCGCAGGCCTTCGCCGGCCCGCCGGGCGCGGGTCGCGACTAGACCGTCGGCGTCCTCCCGCCGAGGTGCCGGGCGAGGAAGCGTTCGACCGCGTGGTGCAGGTCGATCTGGTTCTCCGGGTTGAGGAAGCCGTGGCCCTCGTCGTCCTTGACCATGTACTCCACCTCGACGCCCCGCGCCCGCAGCGCCTCGACAATGTTGTCGGACTCGGCCTTGACGACGCGGACGTCGTTGGCGCCCTGCACCACGAGCAGCGGGGTGCGGATGCGGTCCACCCGGCTGATCGGCGAGCGGGCGAGCATGTCGGCCTCCTGCTCGGGATCGTCGGGATCGCCGACATAGCGGTGCCAGTTCGCGGCCAGGTGCGGCCGGGCGCCCGGAGGCAGGGTCCGCATGAAGTTGGCGAGGTTGGAGATCCCGACGTAGTCGATCGCGGCGGCGAACACGTCGGGGGTGAACGTGACGCCGACCAGCGCGGCGTATCCGCCGTAGGAACCGCCGAAGATCGCCACCCGGTCCGGGTCGGCGTAGCCCTCCTTGACGGCCCACTCGACGGCGTCGACGAGGTCGTCGTGCATGCCGCCGGCGAACTCGCCGACCGCGGCCTGCATGTGGGCCTTGCCGAAGCCCGTCGAGCCGCGGAAGTTGACCTGCAGCACCGCATATCCGCGGTTGGCGAGTAGCTGCACCGTCGGGTCGAAGCCCCAGCTGTCCCTGGCCCACGGACCACCGTGCACGACCAAGACCGTGGGCAGCCCGGCCGGTTCGACACCGACCGGCAGTGTCAGGTACGACGGCAACGCCAAGCCGTCTCGCGCCGTCACGGTCACCGGTGTCATCGGCGCCAGCGTGGCCGGGTCGAGGTGGGGCAGCGGCCGGAACAGCAGTCGGCTCTCACCGCTGCCGTGGTCGTAGTAGTAGGTGAAGCCCGGCTCGCGGTCGTGGAAGTAGGTGACCACCCAGTGCTGCCCGCTGTCGTCGGACGACGTCAGGGCCAGGTCGCCGTCCGACAGCTTCATCAGGTTCTCCAGCACGGCGGCGAAGCCGGGGTTCAGCGCCCGGATGACCCGCCGCTCACCCTGGTAACGGACCCCGATCAGCTCGCCGGTCCGGCGGTCCTGGATCAGCGGCGACGGCAACAACGGCACGACCAGACCGGTGGTGTCCAGGTCGAGGACGGGGTCACTGTCGACCTCGGTCTCCTTGCCCGTGGCGAGGTCGAGGTGGGCCAGGCGGGTGCGGTCGGTGCCGCGGTTCGACCCGAACCAGACTCCGGTGCCGTCGGGGGTGATGTCGAACGGGAAGATCCCGAGCGGGTGGTCGGCCCCGTCGAACACCGCGACCCGACGCAGTCCCGCTGCCGCACCCTCCCACTGCTGGATCTCGATGTCGCCGTTGGGCAGCGTCGCCATGGCCAGGACGGTGCCTGCACCACCGACCACCCACGCGGCGACGTTGCCGGGGTTCTCGGCGAGCATCGTCAACTCGCCGGTGGCGATGTCGAGCTCGTAGACGTCGATCAGTTCGACAGTGCGCCTGTTCATCTGGACGATCGCGGTGCCGGGCCGGCCGGGGAGCAGCTGATAGAACGCCCGCACCCCCGGGAAGGGTGTGAGATCGACCGCGGGCGAATCGGTTTCGTCCGGATCGGCCCGGAAGACGTGCCAGTTCTCGTCGCCGTTGGTGTCCTGCAGGTAGAGCAGCCAACGGGAATCGCCGGTCCAGTCGGAGCCCATGACGCTGCGGTTCGCGTCCGCGGTCACGCAGCGCCCGTTGTCGGTGGAGTCGGTGCGCTGCACCCACACGTTGAGCCGGTTCCGCCAGGGCGCGAGGTAGGAGATCCTGGTGCCGTCCGGGGAGATCGTCGCGCGGGCGCGCACAGGAGGGCTGAAGAGCTCCTCGACGGTGATCGGTGGTGGCAGTGGCATGTCGGTCCTTTCTGTTGACGGCGGCGCGCGCCATCGACCGCCTCGGCGGTGAGACCGGGCGGAGTGCGGAATTCGGTTGTGGCGGTTGATGGCTCAGGTGGTCACGGGGCCACCGAGCCTGCCGTTGGTGGCATCGTTGATCGCCCGGTCCATCAGTGCCAGGGCCTCGGCCTGGGTGACCTTGCGGTTGTCCACGATGATCGCCCTGCTGACGTCCTCGTCGATGACGCGGAACGCGCCGGTGACGGCGGCGGCGCAGAGGCGCACCGTGAGATCGTCCGGCGCGAGGCGCAACCGCTCGGCGGCCACCGGGATCAGGCCCCGTTCGAGCCGGTCGTGGACCATCAGGTAGGCCGTGCGCAGTGCCGGTTCGGACTCGGTCATGGTGCTGATGCGCATACCGCTCCACTCGTCCTCGATGCCCTGTTCGTCGAGTGGATGCCGGGCGGTGTTCAGGGCGAGGTGCTCGCCGAGGGACAGTTCGAGCGGCCACCGGTGCAGGATCTCGAGGAACCGGTCGGCCGAACGCGCCAGCAGCGGCTCCACACAGCTCTCCTTCGTGCGGAAGTAGCGCCAGATCGTCCGGGTGGACAGCCCCGCGGCCGCGGCGATGTCGTCGCCGCTGGTGGCGGACACTCCCTTCTCCCAGAACAGCGCCGCAGCGTGCCGCGAGACGGTCAGCCGCTTGGCGTCGGTGTCCACGCAGTCGTCTCCCGTCTCGGTGTCACTTAGTGACATCTCGACTGTGTCACTAAGTGACAGCCCCGTCAAGGCGGCTGCTCAGAGCTCGGTGGCGGCGTCTGCCTTCCCGTCCCCGTCGGAGTCGGTGAGCCTGACGTCCCACCGGCCGTCGGCGTCGGTGTCCACCAGCGCGAGACCCTCGGAGAACGCCCGGTCGGCCAGGCCGTTCCCGTCGCTGTCCGCCAGCCGGTCGTCGGCCTCACCGTCGGCATCGACGTCGACCAGCGGACCGCCCACCTGCTCGGCGCCGTCCAGCCCGAACCAGCGCACCTGACCGGCCCGGTCGACGCTGAGCAGCCAGGTCCCCGAGCCGTCGTCGGTGAAGTGCGCCTCGGCGCGGTCGTCGTCGTCGAGGTCGAGGGCGGCCTGCTCGGCGAGGCCGTCCCCGTCGAGGTCGGCCATCACGTCGTCGAGGCGGCCGTCGCCGTCGAAGTCCAGGCCGACCGCGTCCGGCCGGCCGTCACCGTCGAGGTCGACGTCGGGCGCCGCAGTCCACATGGTTGCCGACCCGTCACCGTCGCCGAGGCAGTACTCCATGTGGGTCAGACGCCGCGCCGTGGCGGGCGGTTCCCTACGTGTTCTGGCGGGTGTTCCACCAGGCGAGCAGCTCGTCGACGGCCTCGTCGTGGTCCAGCGGCCCGCGGTCCAGCCGCAGTTCCTTGAGATACCGCCACGCCTCGCCGACCTCGGGACCCGCCGGGATGTCCAGCAGCCGCATGATCTCGTTGCCGTCCAGGTCGGGCCGGACCCGCTGCAGATCCTCCTTGGCGGCCAGTTCGGCGATCCGGTGCTCCAGGTCGTCGTAGTTCGCCTGCAGCCGCGCCGCCCGCCGCTTGTTGCGGGTGGTGCAGTCGGCGCGCACCAGTTTGTGCAGCCGCGACAGCAGCGGTCCGGCGTCGGCGACGTAGCGGCGGACCGCCGAGTCGGTCCAGCGGCCGGTCCCGCTGCCGTCGGCGTAGCCGTGGAACCGCAGGTGCAGGTACACCAGCTGCGAGACGTCGTCGATCATCTGCTTGGAGTACTTGAGCGCGCGCATCCGCTTGCGGCTCATCTTCGCGCCGACCACCTCGTGGTGGTGGAAGCTCACGCCGCCGTCGGGTTCGTGGCGGCGGGTGGACGGCTTGCCGATGTCGTGCAGCAGCGCCGCCCAGCGCAGCACCAGGTCCGGCGAGTCCTCGAGGTCGATCGCCTGCTTCAGCACCGTGAGCGAATGCCAGTACACGTCCTTGTGCTGGTGGTGCTCGTCGATCGCCATCCGCATCGCGCCCACCTCGGGCAGCACCACGTCACCGAGCCCGGTCTGCACCATCAGGTCGATGCCCGCCACCGGATCGTCGCCCAGCAGCAGCTTGTCCAGCTCGGCGGCCACCCGCTCGGCGGTGATCCGGCCCAGCTGCGGGGCCATCTCGGTGAGCGCGGTGAGCACCCGCGGCGCGACGCCGAACCCCAGCTGCGACACGAACCGCGCGGCCCGCAGCATCCGCAGCGGGTCGTCGCCGAACGACACCTCCGGCGCCGACGGCGTGTCGAGCACCCGCGACCGCAAGGCGGCCAGGCCGTTCAGCGGGTCGTGCAGCTCGCCGATGCCGTCGGCGGTGATGCGCACCGCCATCGCATTCACCGTGAAATCGCGGCGCACCAGGTCGCCCTCGAGCGTGTCGCCGAACTGCACCTCGGGATTGCGTGACACCTGGTCGTAGCTGTCGGCGCGGTACGTGGTGATCTCCAGCCGGTGACCGTCCTTGCCGACGCCGAGGGTGCCGAACTCGATGCCGGTGTCCCACAACGCGTCCGCCCACCCGCGCAGCAGCTTCTGCATCTGAGCAGGCCGCGCGTCGGTGGTGAAGTCGAGGTCGGTGCCGAGCCGGCCGAGCAGTGCGTCGCGCACGCTGCCACCGACCAGGTACAGGTCGTGACCCGCATCGGCGAACACCGCGCCGAGCTCGCGCAGCAGCGAATCGTGCCGGCGGAGCGCGGCGACCGCACCGGCCAGCAGTTCGAGGTCAGCAGCGGAGTCGGACACGTTCGATGAGCCTAGACGGTAACGGTCCTGCACCGACCGGTGAGTGCGGCCGGGACGTATACCAGGTGGCAGCTACTATCGCTTGGGTGTCGGAAGGCGAACAGGCCAAACCACGACGGCGCCGCGGGCGTCGCCGCGGCCGACGCGCGGCAGGCCCGCCCGAGGCCGGCCAGCAAGCCGGTCAGCAGGCTGGTCAGCAAGTCGTCGGCCCGCACAACCATTCCGCGGCG
>NZ_JAUMSQ010000288.1:0-1341 GCF_030519285.1 Mycolicibacterium arseniciresistens | reverse complement strand
CCATTCCGCGGCGCCCACCCCGCCCCGAACCCCCGCCGAACACGCCAAGCAGCAGAAGAACCGGCCGCGCCGCCCGCCGGAACGGTTGCGCACCGTGCACGAGACCTCCGCGGGCGGCCTCGTCATCGACGGTCTCGACGGACCCAAGGACGGTCAGGTCGCCGCGCTGATCGGTCGCATCGACCGCCGCGGCCGGATGCTGTGGTCACTGCCGAAGGGCCACATCGAACTCGGCGAGACCGCCGAGCAGACCGCGATCCGCGAGGTCGCCGAGGAGACCGGCATCCAGGGCAGCGTGCTGGCCGCACTCGGCAGCATCGACTACTGGTTCGTCACCGAGGGCCGCCGCGTCCACAAGACCGTGCACCACTACCTCATGCGGTTCCTCGGCGGTGAGCTCTCCGATGAGGACGTCGAGGTGACCGAGGTGGCGTGGGTGCCGCTGAAGGAGCTGCCGTCGCGGCTCGCCTACGCCGACGAGCGACGCCTCGCCGAGGTGGCCGGCGAGCTGATCGACAAACTGCACTCAGACGGCCCCGCTTCGCTGCCGCCGCTGCCGCACAGCTCGCCGCGGCGGCGCCCGCAGACCCACTCCCACACCCGCAACCGTCGTCGCGACGAGTCGAGCCCACCCACAACAGGCCGGCGGACGAACGGATGCGGACAGGGGCCGTGACCGCCCGGCGCCGCCCGGCCGTGCTGCCGCGGCTCTTCGCCGCCGTGGCGCTGCTCTTACTCTTCGCCGTCCCCGCCGCGCTGCCACAGGCCGCCGCGGGTGAGCCGGGCGCCACCCCGTTCCTGCAGCTGCGGATCGACCGGGTCACCCCCGACGTCGTCACCACCACCAGCGAACCCGTGGTCACGGTGTCCGGCGTGGTGCTCAACGTCGGTGACCGCCCGGTGCGCGACGTGATGGTGCGCCTCGAACACGCCGCGGCGGTGGACTCCTCCGCCGGGCTGCGCACCAACCTGACCGGCAACGTCGACCAGTTCGCGCCCGTCGCAGAATTCGTCACGCTCGCTCCCGAACTGCAGCGCGGCAGGCAGGTGCCGTTCACCCTGCGCTACCCGCTGCGCTCCCCCGACCAGCCCTCACTGGCCATCGGCGCGCCGGGGGTGTTCCCGGTGCTGGTCAACGTGAACGGCACTCCGGACTACGGCGCACCGGCCCGGCTCGACGACGCCCGGTTCCTGCTGCCGGTGCTCGGCGTCCCACCCGACGGCGCCGCCGCGTCGGTCGCCGAGACTCTCACCTCCGTGGTGCCGCCCGACACGTCCCGCCCGGTCCGCCTGACCATGTTCTGGCCACTGGCCGACCGGCCGCGCCTCGCGCCGGGCGTC
>NZ_JAUMSQ010000287.1:0-11103 GCF_030519285.1 Mycolicibacterium arseniciresistens | reverse complement strand
GCGCCGACCGAGGCGCTGCGGATGGGCGACGCCCGCGGCAGGCCCGAACTGCGCGAGGCACTCGCCGACTACCTGGCCCGCGTGCGCGGGGTCCGCGCCTCTGCGGAGACGATCGTCGTCACCGCGGGCGTGCGGCACGGCGTCGAACTGCTCACCCGGGTGTTCTCCCGCGCATCGCCGGGCAGGCCGATCGCCGTGGAGGCCTACGGCCTCTTCATCTTTCGCGAGGCCATCGAGGCGCTCGGTGGGCACACCGTGCCGATCGGCCTCGACGACGACGGCGCCCGCGTCGCCGAACTCGACGACATCGACACTTCCGCGGTGCTGCTCACCGCGGCCCACCACAATCCGCACGGCATGCCGCTGCACCCGGCCCGACGCGCCGCCGTCGTCGACTGGGCGCAGCGCACCGGCGGGTACCTGATCGAGGACGACTACGACGGGGAGTTCCGCTACGACCGCCAGCCCGTCGGCGCGGTGCACAGCCTCGGCCCCGACCGCGTCGTCTACCTCGGCTCGGCCAGCAAGAGCCTGTCTCCGGCGCTGCGGCTGGGCTGGATGGCGCTGCCCGACGACCTCCTCGAGCCGGTGCTCGACGCCGCCGGCGGCGAACAGTTCTACGTCGACGCCATCGCGCAGCTCACCATGGCCGACTTCATCACCAGCGGCCGCTACGACCGGCACATCCGCCGGATGCGGCTGCACTACCGCCGGCGCCGCGACACGCTGGTGGAGCGGCTCGCCCCGTTCGACGTCGGCATCCGCGGGATGTCGGCCGGAATCAACCTGCTGCTCACCCTGCCCGACGGCACCGAACACGAGGTGCTGCACCGGGCCGGCGAAGCGGGCGTCGGCGTGGCCGGCCTGACCCGGATGCGGCATCCGCAGGCCGGCCCGGACGTGCCCGAACCGGACGGCATCATCGTCGGCTTCGGCACCCCTGCCGACCACGCGTTCCCGGCTGCGGTGGACGCGCTGTGCGGCGTGCTCACCGAGACGCTGCGGCCGTAGTCACCCCGTAAGCTGCCCGGGTGGCCGAACCCCCGATGCCGGCAGGCATGTCGCTGCGCACCCAGGTCTGGCGCTTCCTCGTCACCGGTGGGCTGTCCGCGGTGGTGGACTTCGGCCTCTACGTGCTGCTGCTGGAACTCGGTCTGCACGTCAACGTCGCCAAGACGCTGAGCTTCATCGCGGGCACCACGACGGCGTACCTGATCAACCGGCGCTGGACGTTCCAGGCGCCGCCCAGCCGGGCGAGGTTCCTCGCGGTGTGCGCGCTGTACGCCACCACCTACGTCGCGCAGGTCGGCATCAACTACGCGTTCTTCACGCTCTGGGAGGACAAGGCGTGGCGGGTGCCGGTCGCGTTCGTCATCGCCCAGGGCACGGCGACGGTGATCAACTTCGTGGTGCAGCGGACGGTGATCTTCCGCCTGCGCTGAGAGCGTAGCGACGCGGGGATGACTCCGGTTGCGTTAGTCGGTGCCGCCGACCGTGCTGTCCAGCGCCTCGCCGCCCTCGCGGTCCTGCTGGTCGTAGACGTCGGCCGCCGCGCGCAACTTGTCGCTGAGGCCGTCGAGGTCGGTGCGCAGCCGCTCGGCCTGCTCCTCCAGGATGCCGACGAACCTCGAGAAGCCCGGGGTGCCCGCCTGTTTCCACGCCGCCGTCTGACCCGAGATGCTGTCGGCCACTCCGGAGCGGCTCGACGACGCCTCCTGCGCCACGACGGCCATCTGGTCGGCCGAGCGGCGCACCTCGGCGGTGTCCACCTCGATCTCACTCACGGCGCACCCCCGCCGGCCTTCCGGCGGCAGCCGATGTAGCCCTTGATCAAGGAGGCCTCCTTCGATCCGATGCGCAGCGTGCGACCGTCCTCGCTGCTGATCTGCACGTCGTGGTTGCGCGACGAATCGACCATCGGCGAGACCTCGGTCAGGCCGGCCTCGGCCGCCACCCGCCGCACCGCGGGAAGCACCTGTGCCCACTGAGCGTCGTCGAAGGAGATGTCGGAGATCAGGTTGCGGGTGCTCAACGACAACCCCTTCTCCCCGGTGCCCTCCTGCGTGCAGTCGGTGGCGGACTCGGTGCGGTTCCATGTCCACGGCGCGCTCGCGGGCACCAGCCGGACCACCTCGTTCTTCACCCGCTCCATCAGGTCGAGCATCTGCGCCCTGGTCTCATCGATGTCGGGGAGAGCGTCGAGGCTTGTCACCGGAACCTCCTCAGTCGCCGTGGGGGATGTGCCGCCACCGTCATCGCCGCCGCCGCAGCCCGAAAGGAACAGCGCCAACAGCACGGCCGAGAGTCGCCTCGTCATCGCACCAACCTGTCGTCTCCGTTGTCGAGTGGGACGTCCGCCAAACCGCCCCCGATGATCGCGAGGTTGTACGCAGGCGTGCGCAATTGTGGCAGCTCGTAACCCGGCACCTCCACCGATCGTGGGTAATCGGAGTGGGTGACCGCGCCCGGCCGGGGCACACCGTCGTGGGTGACGGTGGCGTCCGACGACAGCTGTTCCAGCGGCAGTGTCAGCGGGTTGGGACCGAATGCGCCGAGGTCACCGGCCGACGGGTACGGGATCACTCCCCAGAGCTTCGGATCACCGGAGATCGGATCACCGGGCGCCGACATCACGTACGCGTGGCCGTCGGCGAGGAAGAGGTCCGACTCGTCGCCGATCGGCACCGGCGCCTGATACGGCACGTTGCCGTGGTACTCCGTCATGACCTCGTCGGTGAAGCCCAGGCCGGGCGACCCGTAGAAGGCGGCGTTGTCGACGACACCTGTCTCGCCGAGCTCGTTGAGCGCCTGCGCCGTGGTGAGCGACCCGTACGAATGGCCGAACGCCGACAGGTTCACCTCGGACCCGTGCTCGTTGGTGGCGTTGATGCCGCGGTAGAACTCCGCGAGGTCGGGCGCCGCCTCGTTGGCGCGGCGGTCGAAACCCGCCTCCACGATCGAGATGTCGTCGGCCTGCGGCGGTTCGTAGCCCAGCCAGGCGATGGTCGCCACCTCCTCGTTCCTCACCTGGGCGAGGTCCAGTTGTGCTCCGATCTCGGTGTGCAGCGCCTGGGCTTCGCCGACCATCCCGGGCATGCTGTCGAGCGTCGTGCCGACCCCGGGGGCCGTCACCGTGACGTGTTCGGCGGTGTCGGGATTGCCGACGGCGACCGCGGCCAGCGGTTCACGGCCCTCCGGGAACTCCAGCAGCATCAGGTATTTCGGCGGTTCGCCCTCGGTCTTCTGCGCCAATGAGTCCTTCAGGCCCCGCAGCTCGGCCAGGCGGCCCTCCTTCTGGGCCCTCATGTCGTCGTACTTGCGCTCCTGCAGGTAGCCGCCGGGACCGAGGCCGCCGTTCTCGCGAAGCCACTGGTCGCGGGGCGGCAGGCTGTCGACGTCGCGCTGCGCCTCGGCGATCTCGGCGTCGAGCTGGGCGACGTTGACCTCACTGCGCACCTCCACCGGCACCCCGTCCCGATCGCCGATCCACTCCGGGTGTTCGGCCTTGACCCTGTTCTGCTCGTCGGTCGACAACGCGTCCCACCACGCCTTGACGTCCTGCGGCGTGGCGGCCTCGCCCTCCGGCGGGGAGGGCGCCGACAGCCCGGAGTTGTCGCGGCCCTGCTGCTGCGCGCCTGCGAAGTCGGTGGCGCCGCCCGCGGTGATGTCGCCCTCGGACAGGTTCGTGAACACCTCCGCGCAGTCGGCGTCGATGTCCTGCGCCTGATGGATGAGGGCCTTGGCGCGGGCTTCCAGCGCCTCGGCGATCGGCGCGAGCTCCTCGCGGGTGTCCGGGGAGCCGTGGACGGTGACGTCGCCGTTGTCGGCGAGCGTCAGCATCCCGCCCTGCGCCGCGACCGCGGCACGGACCTCCTCCAGCTGCGACTTCAGCGTCGCCACCGCGGCGCTGGTCTCCTCGGCCAACTGCGCCACGGCGCCGATCACCGCCGCGTCGTCGAGCACCTTGCCCTTGCTCTCGCCGATCTTGCCCCGCGCGGCGTCGGCGGCGGGCGAATCCCAGCCGGGCAGGCGGGAGATCAGGTCGAGGTCGGTCGCCACGCCCTCGACCGTCTTGAGTTCGCCGGCGAGTTCTGTGGCGATGGAGTTGAGCGCACCGACGTTCCACGAGTCGATGTCGCTCAGCAGCATGCCAGGGCTCCCCACCTCGGTCATCGAGGTTACCGGCGCCGCCACCGGGGTCGGCGCACCAATTACCTGGCTGCGCCCCGCGGCGCGGGCGGTACCCTCGTCACGATGTCTGGGACGACTGGTGTGACGAGCAGAAGGCTGATGGGCTGGGCCCGTACGGCACCCTCCGTGGCCCGCGTGCTGTCCACCCCGGAGCCCGACGAGATCGCCAAGGCGGTGATCGAGGCCGGTGAGCGCGGCGTGATCGCCCGCGGCCTGGGCCGCTCCTACGGCGACAACGCGCAGAACGGCGGCGGCCTCGTCGTCGACATGAATGCGCTCAACCGCATCCACTCCATGGACTCCGACACCCACGTCGTCGACGTCGACGGCGGGGTGAACCTCGACCAGCTGATGCGTGCCGCGCTGCCGCTCGGGCTGTGGGTGCCGGTGCTGCCAGGCACCCGCCAGGTCACCATCGGCGGCGCGATCGCCTGTGACATCCACGGCAAGAACCACCACAGCGCGGGCAGCTTCGGCAACCACGTCCGCTCGATGGACCTGCTTCTGGCGAGCGGCGAGATCCGCACCATCACCCCGGACGGCGCGGACGCCGACCTGTTCTGGGCGACCGTCGGCGGGAACGGTCTCACCGGCATCATCCTGCGCGCCAGGATCGCGATGACGCCGACCGAGACGGCCTATTTCATCGCCGACGGCGACGTCACCGCCGGCCTCGACGAGACCGTCGCCTTCCACAGCGACGGCAGTGAGAACAACTACACCTACTCCAGCGCCTGGTTCGACGCGATCAGCGCGCCGCCGAAGCTGGGCCGTGCCGCCATCTCCCGCGGCTCGTTGGCGCGCCTGGACCAGCTGCCGGAGAAACTGCAGAAGAATCCGCTGAAATTCGATGCGCCGCAACTGCTCACGTTCCCGGACGTGTTTCCCAACGGGCTGGCGAACAAGTGGACGTTCGGGCCGATCGGCGAGCTGTGGTACCGGAAATCGGGCACCTACCGCGGCAAGGTGCAGAACCTGACGCAGTTCTACCACCCGCTCGACATGTTCGGTGAGTGGAACAGGGCTTACGGCTCAGCGGGTTTCGGTCAGTACCAGTTCGTGGTGCCCACCGAGGCCGTCGACGAGTTCAAGGCGATCATCGTCGACATCCAGCGCTCCGGGCACTACTCGTTCCTCAACGTGTTCAAGCTCTTCGGCCCGGGCAACCAGGCGCCGCTGAGCTTCCCGATCCCCGGCTGGAACGTCTGCGTCGACTTCCCGATCAAGGCCGGGCTCAACGAGTTCCTCAACGGCCTCGACAAGCGGGTGCTCGAATTCGGTGGCCGGCTCTACACGGCCAAGGACAACCGCACCACCGCGGAGATGTTCCACGCCATGTACCCGCGGATCGACGAGTGGATCGCGGTGCGCCGCAGGGTCGATCCCGACGGGGTGTTCGCCTCCGACATGGCGCGCCGCCTCGAACTGCTCTAGCTCGCGGCACCGGCGCCGCCGGGGCGGCGCGGACGGATATCGGGGCCCGCAGAGGCGGCACTGTACCCTCTTGACTGGCTTGTTCCGATCGATGACCCACCCTGACGCTGGGAGCTGTACTGCATGGTGCTCGACGCCGTTGGTAATCCGCAGACCATCCTGCTTCTCGGGGGCACGTCGGAGATCGGGCTGGCCATCTGCGAGCGCTACCTGCGCAATGCCCGCGCCCGCATCGTGCTGGCCGACCTGCCCGGGCACCCAGGCAAGGACAGGGCGATCGCCGCGATGACGGCGGCGGGCGCCCGGTCCGTCGAGTGGATCGACTTCGACGGGGTCGATACCGCAAGCCATCCCGGAGTCATCGAGGCGGCTTGGGGCGGCGGGGACGTCGACGTCGCGATCGTGGCGTTCGGTCTGCTCGGCGACGCCGAGGAACTGTGGCAGAACCAGCGCAAGGCGGTGCAGATCGCCCAGATCAACTACACCGCGGCGGTGTCGGTCGGCGTCCTGCTCGGGGAGAAGATGCGGGCACAGGGCTCGGGCCGGATCATCGCGATGAGCTCGGCGGCCGGCGAACGGGTGCGGCGGTCGAACTTCGTCTACGGCTCCACCAAGGCCGGCCTCGACGGCTTCTACCTGGGCCTCGGAGAAGCGCTGCGCGAGTACGGGGTTCGCGTCCTGGTCATCCGGCCCGGCCAGGTGCGCACGACGACGACCATGAAGCACTGGGAGGCCACCGGGGCCAAGGAGGCGCCGTTCACCGTCGACAAGGAGGACGTCGCCGAGCTGGCCGTCACCGCGTCGACGAAGGGCAAGGACCTCGTGTGGGCGCCGGGCATGTTCCGCTTCGTGATGATGGTGCTGCGGCACATCCCGCGGCCGATCTTCCGCAAGCTGCCGATCTGACGGTGGGCACGAGCGGCGCGACCAGGGTGTCGGCAGTGCGCAGCGCGCTGGCCGCACTCGGTCAGATGGCGGTCGCCGCGGTGATCGCCGTGCTGGTGTCGGTGGTGTCGCTGGTCGCGATAGCGCGGGTCGAGTGGCCCGCCTACAACTCGTCGAACCAGCTGCACGCGCTGACGACTGTCGGCCAGTTCGGTGCGCTGGCCGGACTGTTCGCCTCCATCTGGCTGTGGCGCCGCGGCCGCAGGCTGATCGCCGGGCCGGCGGCTCAGGTGTTCCTGGCCGCGTTCACCGTGGTGACGCTGGCGATGCCGCTCGGCGCGACGAAGCTGTACCTCTTCGGCGTCTCCGTCGACCAGCAGTTCCGCACCGAGTACCTGACCCGGCTCACCGACAGCGCCGCCCCGCACGACATGACCTACATCGGGCTGCCGCCGTATTACCCGTCGGGCTGGTTCTGGATCGGCGGCCGGCTGGCGGCGCTGACCGGGACCCCGGCGTGGGAGATGTTCAAGCCGTGGGCCATCACGTCGATCGCGATCGCGGTCGCGATCGCGCTGGCGCTGTGGGCGGCGATGATCCGCTTCGAGTACGCGGTGCTCGTCACCGCCGCGACCACCGCGGTGATGCTGGCCTATTCACCGGCCGAGCCGTACGCGGCGGTGATCGCCGTGCTGCTGCCGCCGGTGTTCGTGCTGGGCTGGTCGGGGCTGCGGGGGCGAAATCGAGGCCGCGGCGGGCAGGAACGACGGGGGTACCTCCCGGCCGAAGGCCAGGGGGCTGACCCGGGGAATCGACACGGCGGTTGGGCGGCGGTGGTGGGTGTCGGGGTGTTCCTCGGCGTTGCCGCGCTGTTCTACACGCTGTTGTTCGGGTTCGCCGCGTTCACGCTGGCCATTATGGGGGCGGCGCTCGCCGTGCACCGGCGCAGCTGGCAGCCGGTGCTGCGGCTGGCCGTGATCGCCGTGCTGTCCGGCCTGATCGCGCTGATCCACTGGGGGCCGTACGTGATCGCCGCGGTCAAGGGGTCCCCGGCCGGCACGGGGACGGCGCAGCACTACCTGCCGGCCGACGGCGCCCAGCTGTCGTTCCCGATGCTGAGCTTCACCCTGCTCGGCGCGCTGTGCATGGTGGGCACCGTCTGGCTGATCGTGCGCGCCCGCACTTCGGTGCGGGCCGGTGCGCTGGCCGCCGGTGTGCTGGCGGTCTACGCCTGGTCGCTGCTGTCGATGCTGACCACACTCGTCGGCACCACCCTGCTGTCCTTCCGGCTGCAGCCGACGCTGGTGGTGCTGCTCGCGGCGGCGGGCACCTTCGGCTTCATCGAGGGCGCACGCGGGCTCGCCGACAGCTTCTCCAGCAGGCGGCTACTGGCCACGGCGACGGCGCTGGGCGTGATCGGCGCGCTGACGTTCACCCAGGACATCCCCGACGTGCTGCGGCCCGACATCGCCGTGGCCTACACCGACACCGGCGGCGACGGACAGCGGGCCGACCGCCGCCCGCCCGGCGCCGAGAAGCACTACCGCGAGATCGACGAGAAGATCCTGCAAACCACCGGACGGCCCCGCCACGAAACCGTCGTGCTGACCGCCGACTACAGCTTCCTGTCCTTCTACCCGTACTACGGCTTCCAGGGACTGACGTCGCACTACGCCAACCCGCTGGCGCAGTTCGACCGGCGGGCGGACGCCATCGAGAGCTGGAGCTCGCTGACCGGCGCCGACCAGTTCGTCGAGGCGCTCGACGCGCTGCCGTGGGATCCGCCGACGGTGTTCCTGATGCGACACGGCGGCCCCGGCGGTTCGGCGGACAGCTACACGCTGCGGCTGGCCTCCGACGTCTACCCCAACCAGCCCAACGTGCGCCGCTACCAGGTGGCGCTCGACGCCGCACTGTTCGACGACCCCCGCTTCGAGGTCAGCGAGATCGGGCCGTTCGTCCTGGCGATCCGGAAACCGGTCGATGGCTGACACGGAAACCGGGCCACTAACATCAAGCCCCGTGGTCGGCAAGGCGGTGCGCAACGGTAACCACCGCACCGCGCGCATCATCGCGATCGTGGCCGGCCTGCTCGGCGCGGCGATGGCGATCGCCACCCCGCTGCTGCCGGTCGAGCAGACCACCGCCGAACTCAACTGGCCGCAGGACGGCGTGCTGCAGAGCGTCGACGCGCCGCTGATCGGCTACGTCGCCACCGACCTCACCATCACGGTGCCCTGCCAGGCCGCCGCGGGCCTGGTCGGTCCGCAGAACGCGGGCCGGACCGTGCTGGTGTCCACGGTGCCCAAGCAGGCGCCCAAGGCCATCGACCGCGGGCTGCTGATCGAGCGGGTGGACAACAACCTGCTGGTGATCGTGCGGAACACCCCGGTGGTCAGCGCGCCGCTGTCGCAGGTGCTGGGGCCGGACTGCCGGGAGCTGACCTTCACCGCGCACGCCGACAAGGTGACCGGCGAATTCGTCGGGCTGACCCAGGGCCCGAACGACGAGGACCCGGGTGCGCCGCTGCGCGGCGAACGCGGCGGCTACGACTTCCGCCCGCAGATCGTCGGGGTGTTCACCGACCTGTCCGGCCGCGCGCCACCCGGCCTGCAGTTCTCCGCGACCGTCGACTCCCGCTACAGCACCACACCCACGCTGCTGAAGACGCTGGTCATGCTGCTCGGCGTGGTGCTGACGGCGGTCGCGCTCGGCGCGCTGCACGTCCTGGACACCGCCGACGGGATGCGGCACCGGCGCCTGCTCCCTGCCCGCTGGTGGCGGGTGAAGCCGCTCGACGGCCTGGTCACCGCGGTGCTGGTGTGGTGGCACTTCGTCGGCGCCAACACCGCCGACGACGGCTACATCCTCACCATGGCCCGGGTGTCCGAGCATGCCGGCTACATGGCGAACTACTACCGCTGGTTCGGCACCCCCGAGGCGCCGTTCGGCTGGTACTACGACCTGCTCGCGCTGTGGGCGCAGGTCAGCACCACCAGCGCCTGGGTCCGGCTGCCCACGCTGGTGATGGGGGTGCTGTGCTGGGCGCTGATCAGCCGGGAGGTGATCCCGCGCCTCGGTCACACCGTCAAGACCAGCCCGGCGGCGGCGTGGACGGCGGCCGGGCTGTTCCTGGCGTTCTGGCTGCCGCTCAACAACGGGCTGCGGCCGGAGCCGATCATCGCCCTCGGCATCCTGCTGACCTGGTGCTCGGTCGAACGCGGGGTGGCCACCAGCAGGCTGCTCCCGGTCGCCATCGCCATCATCATCGGCGCGCTCACGCTGTTCTCCGGACCCACCGGCATCGCGGCCGTCGGCGCCCTGCTCGTCGCCGTCGGCCCGTTGAAAACCATTGTGGCGCGCCATGTCTCGCAGTTCGGCTACCTGGCGCTGCTGGCACCCATCCTGGCCGCGGCCACCGTCACGGTCATCCTGGTCTTCCGCGACCAGACGCTCGCCTCGGAGATCCAGGCCAGCTCCTTCAAGTCAGCGATCGGACCCAGCCTCAGCTGGTTCGACGAGCACATCCGCTACGAGCGGCTGTTCACCCTCAGCCCCGACGGCTCGGTCGCACGCCGGTTCGCGGTGCTCACCCTGCTGCTCGCCCTCGCGGTGTCGGTGGCGATGACGCTGCGCAAGGGCCGGATCCCCGGCACCGCGGCCGGTCCGAGCAGGCGCATCGTCGGCATCACGATCATCTCCTTCCTGGTGATGATGTTCACGCCGACCAAGTGGACGCACCACTTCGGGGTGTTCGCCGGGCTGGCCGGATCGCTCGGCGCGCTGGCCGCCGTGGCGGTGACAGCCGCGGCGATGCGTTCGCGCCGCAACCGGTCGATGTTCGCCGCGGCCGTGCTGTTCGTGATGGCGCTGTCCTTCGCCACCGTCAACGGCTGGTGGTACGTCTCGAATTTCGGCGTGCCGTGGTCGAACGCGTTCCCGGAGTGGAGATTCGGCTTCAGCACGATCCTGCTCGGGCTGGCGGTGCTCGCCCTGCTGGCCGCCGCCTGGTACCACTTCTCCGGCCGCGACACCTCACCCGAGGCCGGCGGCCTGCTGCAGTGGCGGCGGATCATCCAGTCCCCCTTGGCGATCGCGACGTGGCTGCTGGTGATGTTCGAGGTGGTCTCCCTGACGCTGGCGATGACCGACCAGTACCCGGCGTGGAGCAACGGCCGGTCCAACCTGGAGGCGCTGACCGGCAAGACGTGCGGGCTGGCCGACGACGTGATGGTGGAGCAGGACATCAACGCCGGGCTGCTGCAGCCGGTCGGCGTTCCGGTCGGTGCGGCGCTGGGGGCGGGACCCGCCCGGGGCTTCGGCCCCAACGGCATCCCGACCGACGTGTCCGCCGACCCGGTGATGGACCAGCCGGGCTCGGCCAACTTCGCCGACACTCCCGCGGACAGCGGTCTGGAGACCGACGGCGAGGCGGGAACCGAGGGCGGCACCACGGCGAGGGCGGGCGTCAACGGTTCGCGGGCCCGGCTGCCCTACGGCCTGGATCCCGCCCGCACCCCGGTGCTCGGCAGCTGGCGCAGCGGCACCCAGCAGACGGCCGCCCTGCGCTCGGCCTGGTACCGGCTGCCGCCG
>NZ_JAUMSQ010000286.1:0-11117 GCF_030519285.1 Mycolicibacterium arseniciresistens | reverse complement strand
GGTGCGCGTGCCGGTGCTTCCGGAGGGCTGGCGGGCCAATTCCGGTGGCCGCGAGGGCATCGACGGCGGCCGCACCGATCCCGCGACCGGGCAGGCCGTGCGCGCCGTGGCGACGAGGGTCGGCTACCTGGCGCCCACCGGCATGTACCTGAGCCTGACGCAGAGCAACGCCGACGAGGACGCGCTGGTCGGCTCGATCAATCCGGACGCCTACCCGAGGGGCACCCAGGACGTCGCGGGCCGGTCGTGGGTGGTCTACGAAGGCGGCGAGGACGCCGAGCCGGTGTGGACCACCAGGCTTGACGGCGCGGGCGGCCCGGCTCAGATCGCCATCACCGGCGCCGGTGGTACAGACGAGTACCGTACGCTGGCGCAGGCGACGCAGAGTCAGCGGCCGCTGACCGTCCCCTAGCCCCAGGAGCAGCGATGACCGCGCCGGAATCGAATGTCCCCGCCGGAGCGGCTCCGGAAGCCGACCTGACCGGATGGAGCTGCGAGCCGTTCACCGCGGCGGGCTACACCCACGACGTCTACCGCAGGGGCGAGGGCCCCGGTGTGGTGCTCATCCCCGAGATGCCCGGCCTGCACCCGGGCGTGCTCGCGCTCGGCAACCACCTCGTCGACAGCGGCTTCACCGTCGCCGCTCCGTCGCTGTTCGGCACGCCGGGGCAGCCGGCACTCGGTCCCGGCGCGGTGCCCGTGCTGCTGAAGGGCTGTGTGTCCAAGGAGTTCGCGGCGTTCGCGACCAACGCCGACCGGCCGGTGGCGCACTACCTGCGCGCGCTGGCCCGTGACCTCAACGGCCGCACCCCCGGCCCCGGTGTCGGCGTGATCGGGCAGTGCTTCACCGGCGGCTTCGCACTCGCCGCCGCCGTCGACGACAGCGTGCTGGCCCCGGTGCTCAGCCAGCCCTCGGTGCCGCTGGCGCTCACCGGCAGGCACAAGCGCGACCCGGGGCTCTCGGAGCGCGAACTGCGGATCGTCAAACAGCGCGCCGACGAGGACGGGCTGTGCGCGCTGGCGCTGCGGTTCAGCAAGGACCCACTGGCGCCCGGTGAGCGGTTCCGCACCCTCAAGGACCGGCTGGGCGACGCGTTCGAGGTGATCGAGATCGATGCGGGGAAGGGCAACGAGCACGGCTTCGGCGTGATGTCGCATTCGGTGCTGACCCGCGAGGTCCGCGAGGTCGACGGGCATCCGGCCTACGAGGCGCGCAAGCGGGTGGTGGAGTTCCTCACCCGGCGCCTGAAGTCGGGCTAGTTGTTCAGCTGCCAGACGGCGAAGTTCAGGGCCAGCGCGAACGTCGACCACAGCAGATAGGGCACCAGTAGCGCGCCTGCGACCACCGAGCGCCGCCAGAACAGCGCGACGGTCGCGACGAGGACGACCAGCAGCACGGTCAGTTCGGCGAATGCGACCCCCCGCCAGCCCAACCCGAAGAACAGCGGCGTCCACGCCGCGTTCAGCACGAGCTGGGCGCCGTACAGCGTCAGCGCGCGGCGGGTCTGCTCGGACGGCCCGGTGCGCCAGACCAGCCAGGCGGCCAGCGCCATCAGGCCGTAGAGCACCGTCCACACCGGACCGAACACCCACGACGGCGGCGCCCACGAGGGCTGCTCCAGCCGGGCATAGTCCTGCGCCGAGGTGGCCGAGGCCAGCCCGCCGATCACCGACGCGGCGACCACGGCCAGCACCGAGATCGCCAAGGCGAGTGCCGCTCTGCTCCGGGGTGCGGCGGTGTTGGTGACCATGTGCAGGCAGACTACGCGCGCGGTTCGGCGGGCCGGGCCGGCTCGGGTGCGGGACCGTCGGCGCCGTCGTCCGCGTCGTGTTCCGGCTCGGCGGCGGGCGCCTGCCTGCGCGCGCGGGTGAGGAGCTTGCGCAGCCTGCCCGGCTTCTTCTCCTCGCCCTCCTCGTCGAACTGGTCCAGCGGCACGCCCTTGTACACCGCGAGGTAGACGGTGACGGTGGTGACGACGACGATCATCACCACCGGGCCGATCACGATGCCCCAGAAGCCCCACATGGCGATGCCGGCGAACACGGCCAGCAGCATCAGCGCGGAGTCAAGCCGGGCCTGACGCGGGACGAGGATCGGCCGCAGCACGTTGTCGATGTTCGTCACCACCAGCAGGTGGAACGCGATGACGAAGATGCCGCCGAACACGTTGCCGAACAACATCATTCCGATGCCGACCGGGATGCTGAGGATGCCGCCGCCGAGCGGGATCACCGACAGCGCGGTCAGCAGGATGGCGAAGACGAAGAACCCCTGGTGGAATCCGGCTATGTAGATCGACACGGCGCCGGCGAAGCCCTGTGCCAGCGCGATCACGAACTGGCCGAAGACGGTGCCGCGCACCATCGCGCCCATCTTCTCCAGGTAGAGGTCGGTGATCTCCTCGCCCAGCGGGTTCAGCTTGCGGATCACCATGATGACCCTGTCACGGTTGGTCAGCAGCGAGATGAACACGTAGAGGAAGAGGACGGCCGCGGTGACGCCGCCGACCAGGCCGCCGACGGCGCCCTGCAGGATGCCCAGGAGGTACTCGCCTGCGTGCTGGGCGATCGTGGCCGTACGTTCCTGCAGCAGGTCTGGCGTCACCCGGAAGTCGTCGAGGAGCGGGACCCTCGCCAGCGCTCTGTTGACCACGTCGATCGCCCTTGTGCCCAGGGCGCCGAGGTCGGTTCTGGCCATCCACGCCGACACACTGGAGACCATGCTGGTGATCTGGACGACCGCGAAGAACACCAGCCCGCTCACCGGGACGATGATCGCGGCGATCACCGCCAGCAGCGTCAGGGTCGCCGACAGGCCCGTGCCGAACCGTCGCCTGCACCGCTCGTAGAGGGGGTTGAACAGGTAGGCGACGACGGCCGCGACGACGACGAGGATGAAGAAGGTGCGCAGGAAATAGGCGGCGAACGCCAGCGCGATCACCGTTGCGATCGCCAGCGCCCGCTTCTGCGAGTCGGTGAACTCGTGACCCCCGGTCGTCGCCATCAGTGCGCCTCGGCGAGTCTCATCACGTGGCCGAGCACGTCGGGGTAGCGCTTGAGATGCGCTCCGCCGTTGAGGTCGAGGACCTCCCCGGTCAGCCAGGACGCCTGCGGCGAGCACAGGAAGATCACGGCCGCCGCGATGTCCTCGGGTGTGCCTGCCCGTCCCAGTGCGGTGTTCTCGATGTACTCCTCGACGACGCCGGGGATCGATGCGGCGGGCTGCGTCAGCGGGGTGTGCACGAACCCCGGTGCGACGGCGTTGACGCGGATGCCCCGCGGGCCCAGCTCCAGCGCGGCGACCTGGGTGAGCATCGACAGCCCGGCCTTGGCCGCGCAGTACGCGCTCATCGCGGCGGCCGGCTGCCTGCCGTTGAGCGACGAGATCGACACCAGCGCGCCGCCTTCGGTCAGCCGCCGGCCGGCGTGCTTGGCGACGATGAAGGCACCGGTGAGGCAGACGTCGATCACCGACCGCCACTGCTCCACCGGCATGTCGACGATCAGCCCGACATTGCTGAACCCGGCGCAGTTCACCACGACGTCGACCGCGCCGAGGTCGTCGAACAGCCGCTGCACCGACCCCTCGTCGGTGACGTCGACGGTCGCCGCGGTGTGTGGCTCGCCCAGCTCACCGGCCCGCCCGCGCGCGCCATCGGCGTTCAGGTCGGCGACCACCACCCGGCAGCCGTCGGCGGCCAGTGCCCGTGCGGTCGCCCATCCGATGCCGGAGGCGCCGCCGATGACGACGGCGGTGCGGTGCTCACTCACGAGGTGCTCCTGTCCGGGCCTGCACGGCCCCACTGACCAGCGCTGCAGCCGAGATCAGCCTGCCCGCAGAACTGGAACGTGTTGCAACAGTAGCGAACGCGGCGACGCTCGGGGAGTGCTGCGATGGATGGCCGATCGCGGCTGGCCGTTGTTAGCCACTGCGCGGGCGGCGGCCGCCGCTTACGGACATCTGTGGTGGCAGGGGCCATGGAGGCGGCGTAGGGGGAGTTTGCTCGAATTGTGCGAACGTAATTGTCTTGTTATTGGTCGGCCTGTACGAAAAGGGAAATCACCGCTTTGGTATTTGCGTGGAATCATTACCGCCTGCGTCTCACGTCAATTTCTGTGATGTACTTCGAGGTGGTCGGGGCACTATTGGGAGGTTGTGATGACTGCGAACATCGACGAGGCGGCCAGCGGTAACGGCTCTTCCGACATTGCCGTCGATACCCGTGTCGTGGTGCATCCCGGAACTGATCATGAAATGCACGGCGTGGTCGTCGAGGATTTTGCTGATCTCGCGGGAATGGCGGTCGACGTCGCGGAGAACAGGATCGTCGAGGCGGCGCGCAGGTGGGCGGTCAGCCTCGATGACGGCGGCCTGGTGTTCGTCGACAGCGACAGTCTGGTCGCTGAGGCCGCAGAGACCCAGGAATAGTCAGCGCCTGACGCAGCGGAAGCCGATGTGGCTCATGCCGGTGTCCACCGGCTGTGGCCGCCGCGCCGCAGGCCGGTATCTGCTGCAGTAGCTGTCCGCACACAGGAACGAACCGCCCTTGACCACCTTGCGGGGCACGGCGAACTGTGGCTGTGCGGGGTCATAGGAGTCCTCGGCGCAGCAGGGCGTCGTGGTCCGGTCGCTGCCGTACCAGTCGGCGGTCCACTCCCACACGTTGCCCGCCATGTCGAACAGGCCGTAACCGTTCGGCGGGAAGCTGCCCACCGGCTTGGTTGTCCCGTAACCGGTTTCGGGTAGATACGGGAACTCGCCGTGCCAGTAGTTGGCCAGCCGCCGGTCGCGGCCCTCGGGTTCGTCACCCCAGGTGTAGGCGGCGCCGGCAAGTCCTCCGCGTGCCGCGGTCTCCCACTCGGGTTCTGTCGGCAGCGCCATGTCCGCCCACCGCGCGTAGGCCGCGGCATCCTCGAAGGCGATGTGCACCACCGGATGCTGCTCGCGCCCCTTCAGCGACGATCTCGGTCCGCGGGGATGCTTCCAGCAGGCACCAGGGGTCCACGTCCACCACTGGTTGAGGTGCCGCAGGTCCACCGGGCCTGCCGTCCTGATGAACACCATCGACCCCGGCTGCAGATTCTGCGGCGGCGCACCGGGGAAGTCGGCGGGGTCGAGTGGCCGCTCGGCGACCGTGAGATAGCCGGTGGCGTCCACGAATTCGGCGAACCGAGCGTTGGTGACCTGGTGCGCCTCGATCCAGAAGCCGTCGACGTCGACTTCGCGCTCCGGCGCCTCCTCGGGGTAGTGGTCGTCGGAGCCGAGCACCACCCGCTGCGCCGGGATCCGGATCAGGTCGTCAGTCACAGGCCTCGGTGACGACGCCGCTTCCCGCGCCGGTGCCGAACACGCCGGCCCAGTCGTCGCGCATGCTGATCACCGTCCAGCCGTAGGCGGCCGCGTGCTCCAGCGCTCGCTCGGCGCCTGCGGTGTAGGCGAATTCGCGTTCGGCGTCGTCGTGGTTGACCAGCAGCCGCAGCCCGCGGGTGTACTGCAGCATCTCGTCGTCGCCGTTGGAATTGCCCGCGGCCAGAACCGGCCGCCGCCCGATCCGGCTCCAGATCCGGACGGGCTTCTCCGGCCCGTCGTCGAAGATGTCGAGCACCGGCTCGATCAGCAGGTCGCCCTCGCCGTCGGCGCCCACGAAGCGCAGACCCTGCGCACTGCCCACCACCCGTTCGGGCGGGATGCCGTAGATCGCCGACGTGACCGGCCGCATGAAGTCGCGGCCGCCACCGGAGACGATGTAACAGGTGAACCCGTTCGATTCGAGGTAGCGCAACAGCTCGACCATCGGCGCATAGGTGCACTCGAGATACGGCCTGTCGAGCGTGGGATGACGGGCGTCGGCGAAGAAGGCCGAGACCAGGGCCGCATGGTCCTGCACCGACATCGTGGCGTGCAGCGCCATCACCGCGCCGGCAAGGGTTTTCAGGTCGGTGTCGTCGCCCTGGTAGTGCTTGGTGATCGCGCCGCCGAACCACGCCAGGTCACCAGACACGGCCGCCTGATACGGCTGCTGATCGGCCAGCGAGGAGTCCGCCGCCGCCTTCTCCGCAAGCCTGCGCACGATGAAGTCGAGCTGGATGTACATCGGCTTCTCACACCACAGGGTGCCGTCATTGTCGAAGACGGCGATCCGCTCCTCCGGCTCGAGGTAATCCGGGGTGCCCTTGGTGGCGACGGCGTCGACGAACGCGATGATCGCCTTTTTCGCCGGCCCGTCGTTCCAGTGGTTGAGCATCAGCCCCCTCGGGTCGCGAGGAACTTGTTGAGCTCCTCCACGGCGTGGTTGATGGTGAAGGTGGCGGGCTCCTGGCGCGGTGGGAACTCCTTGAAGGTTTCCAGGAACTGCGTCGCGATCGCCGACCCGTACAGCACGAGATAGATCCGGTCGATCACCCAGTCCCAGTAGGTGTTCGACGTGATGTCGGCGCGCTCGTACGGGTCGGTGCGCAGATTGAACAGCTTGGGCGCCCGCAACTTCGTGAATGGTTCGAACCAGATCTGCAACGTGCCATCACAGCGCTGCTCCTGGAAGACCACCTTCCAGTTCTCGGCCCGGATCCCGAGCACGTCACAGTCGTCGGAGAAGTAGATCATCCCGCGGCGCGGGCTCTTGTCCACCTCACCGGTCAGGTACGGCAGCAGGTTGAACCCGTCGATGTGCACCTTGTACTCGGTCTTGCCGTCGGCGCCTGCGGTGTGGCCCTTCTTGAGTTTCTCCACGATGTCCGGATCGCCTGCGGCGGCCAGGAATGTCGGCAGCCAGTCATGGTGTTGGACGATCTCGTTGGAGACGCTGCGCGGCTTGATCTTCCCGGTCCACCGGATCATCTCCGGGATCCGGAAGGCGCCCTCCCAGTTGGTGGCCTTCTCGCTGCGGAACGGCGTGGTGGCGCCGTCGGGCCAGCTGTTGGCATGCGGCCCGTTGTCGGTGGAGTAGATGACGATGGTGTCCTCGGCGATGCCGAGTTCGTCGACCAGGTCGAGCAGTGTGCCGACGTGGCGGTCGTGGTCGATCATCGTGTCGTGGTACTGCGACTGCCACCGGCCGGCCTGGCCGACGCTCTCCGGCTTGGTGTGCGTCCGGAAGTGCATGTGGGTCATGTTCATCCAGACGAAGAACGGGGTCTCCGCCTCGTGCTGGCGCCGGATGAAGTCGATGCAGGCGCCGGTGGTCTCGTCGTCGATCGTCTCCATTCGCTTCTTGGTCAGCGGGCCGGTGTCCTCGATGCGCTGTCTGCCCACCGGGCCGTAGCGGTCGTCGACCTCGTCGGAGTCCTCGTCGGTGGCCCACGAGTGGATGACGCCCCGGGGGAGCAGCGCCCGCCGCAAGATGGGCGCCTCCTCCTCGGTGGGGTAGTCGGCGTTCTCCGGTTCCTCCTCGGCGTTGAGGTGGTAGAGGTTGCCGAAGAACTCGTCGAACCCGTGCGCGGTCGGCAGGAACTTGTTCAGGTCGCCGAGGTGGTTCTTGCCGAACTGCCCGGTCGCATAACCCAACGGCTTGAGCAGTTCGGCGATCGTCGGATCCTCCTTCTGGAGGCCGATGTCCATGCCGGGCATCCCGACCTTGCTCATCCCGGTGCGGTAGACGCTCTGCCCGGTGATGAACGACGACCGTCCGGCGGTGCAACTCTGCTCGCCGTAGGAATCGGTGAAAAGCATTCCTTCGTCGGCGATCCGGTCGATGTTGGGCGTGAAGTAACCCATCATGCCGCGGCTGTAGCAGCTCAGGTTCGAGATGCCGATGTCGTCGCCCCAGATGACCAGGATGTTGGGCTTGCTGTCGGGCACGGTGTCAGTCCTTTGCTAGGAAGTCTTCGAGCTTCTCGACGATCTGATCGATGCTGAAACTAGCCGGTGGGTGCCGCGGTGGGAACTCTTTGAATGTCTCGAGGAACTGTGCGGCCATCGCGGTCGCGTAGAACACGAAGAAGTCGCGCCGCAGGAACCACTCGTAGTAGGTGTTCGACGTGATGTCGGCGTACTCGTACGGGTCGGTGCGCAGGTTGAACAGCTTCGGTATCCGTAGCGCGGTGAACGGCTCGGCCCAGATCCGGAGCGTGCCCTGGCAGCGCTGCTCGGCGAACACGATCTTCCAGTTCTCGAATCGCATCGCGACCAGTTGCGCGTCGTCGTTGAAGTAGAAGAACCCCCGTCGCGGGCTGTGTTCGACCTCGCCGGTCAGATAGGGCAGCAGGTTGAACCCGTCGATGTGCACCTTGTATTCGGTGTCGCCGTCGGCCCCGGCCTTGTGTCCCTTCTTCAACTTGTCACTGACGTCGGGGTCTCCTGCGGCGGCGAGCAGCGTGGGCAGCCAGTCGTGGTGCTGGATGATGTCGTTGGACACACCGCCCGCCTTGATCTTCCCCGGCCAGCGGATCAGCTCGGGCACGCGGAAGGCGCCCTCCCAGTTGGTGTTCTTCTCACTGCGGAACGGCGTGGTGCCGCCATCCGGCCAGGAGTTGCGGTGCGGGCCGTTGTCGGTCGAGTAGATGACGATGGTGTCGTCGGCGATGCCGAGTTCGTCCAGGGCGCCGAGCACTGTGCCGACGTTCTTGTCGTGGTCGATCATCGCGTCGTGGTACTCCGACTGCCACAGGCCGGCCTGGCCGCGGCTTTCGGGCTTCACATGCGTGTACAGGTGCATGTGGGTGAAGTTGCACCAGACGAAGAACGGGGTGTCTGCCTCGTGCTGGCGCTTGATGTACTCGACAGTGCGGTCGGCGATGTCGTCGTCGATCGTCTTCATCCGCTCGGCGGTCAGCGGGCCGGTGTCCTCGATGGTCTGTTTTCCGACCGGGCCGAACTTCTCGTCGTCCGGTTCCGTCGAGTCCTCCGCGAGCGCCTTGCAGTCGAGCACCCCGCGGGGGAGAGCGGTCTCGTACAGCCGCGGGAACTGGTCCTTGTGCGGATAGTCGAACTGTTCGGGTTCCTCCTCGGCGTTGAGGTGGTAGAGGTTGCCGTAGAACTCGTCGAACCCGTGCACCGTCGGCAGGTACTTGTTCAGGTCGCCGAAGTGGTTCTTGCCGAACTGGCCGGTGGCGTAGCCGAGTGGCTTGAGCAGCTCGGCGATCGTGGGATCCTCGGCGGCCCAACCGATGTCGACGCCTGGCACGCCGACCTTGCTCATCCCGGTGCGGTACACGCTCTGTCCACTGATGAACGCCGCGCGACCGGCGGTGCAGCTCTGCTCGCCGTAGCTGTCGGTGAACCGCATGCCTTCGGCGGCGATGCGGTCGATGTTCGGGGTGCGATAGCCCATCAAGCCGTCGCTGTAGCAACTCAGGTTCGAGATGCCGATGTCGTCGCCCCAGATGACAAGGATGTTCGGTTTACCGTTCGGCACGGCGACTCCCTTAATTGACGGTCGCCTCGAACTCTAGGGTGATTCGCGCCAGAAAAGGCCGACTTGCCGCTCAACAAATATGAATTCTCATCCGAGCGCACCGAAGATGCTCCACCGCACATTGCCTGTCGCCATGTCGCCGGTGGGCGGGACCACTTGTTGCGGGAGAACGTATTTGGAGGATGTGCGGCTTAAGACAGGTGATCAGGCCCTTGCGGGCACCGATTGTGCCGACTCGAGCTCGTTGTACAGGTCGACGTAGTACGGCAGGCATTCCTGCAGCGCCTGCTCGGTGGTGAACAGCGGCCGGTATCCGAGGTCGCGCTCGGCCTTGGCGATAGAGAAGTAGTTGTCGAGGTAGAGCCGCTCCACACCGAGCGGCTCCAGCGGTGGCTTGGCGATGCCGAGGCGGAAGTGCAGCCACTGCCAGATCGTCATCGCCAGCCACACCAGCCGGCCGGGCACCCGCACCTTGGGCCACTTCTCACCGCACGCCTGCACCACCGGTCGGGCGAACTCGAACATGTTGATCGGCTCGCCGTCGTTGATGAAGTAGGCCTGCCCGGGTGCGCTGCCGCCGGGCACCAGGTGCTGGCCGGCCAAGATGAAACCGTGAACGAGGTTGTGCACGTAGGAGTTGTCGAGCTTGACCCGTTCGCTGCCGATGAGCACCTTGACGTGGCCGGCGAGCACACCCTCGAAGACCTTGCGGAACATCGTCTTGTCGCCGCGGCCCCAGATGCCGCTGGGCCGGATCGAGCAGGTGAGCATTCCGTCGACCCCGTTCTGGGACAACACGAACCGCTCGGCGGCCACCTTGGTCTCGGTGTACAGGTCGTTGAACCGCGCGGTGTAGGGCAGCGTCTCCTCGCCGTTGGCGATCGGCCGGCCGCCCATCACCACGCTGTTGGAAGCCGTGTACACGAATCGCTTCACACCGGCCGCGCGCGCGGCACGAACCAGGTTCTCGGTGCCGCCGACGTTCACGGCGAAACTGCGCTGCCGGTACTCCTCGGTCACCGACGCCCCGCCCATCAAGTCGATGATCGCGGCGGTGTGGATGACGGTGTCGATCCCGGCGACGGCGGCCGCGACGGTGTCCTCGTCGCAGATGTCGCCCTCGACCGTCTCCAGCCCGGGGCGGCCGGCCAGCGGCGACGGCACCCGGTCGAAGGAGCGGACCTGGTGGCCCCGCTCGAGCAGTTCGGTCACCAGGTTGCAGCCCACGAACCCGGAGCCGCCGGTCACCAGCACCCGGCCCAGTTCAGTCGTCAACGATGAATCGCCCATGCGGCGACTATAACTGAAACGTGTTCTAGTTTGAAGCGCGTCGGCGAGAAATCCGTGCGGATCACGCGTCCTCGGCATCCCGCGCGGCCAGCGCGTCGGCCACCCGCTTGCGTGCGCCGGCCAGGTGCTCTTCGCAGCATTTAGCCAGCTCCTCGCCCCTTTCCCACAGCTTGAGCGACGCGTCGAGGTCCAGTCCGCCCTGCTCGAGACGTTGCACCACGTCGATGAGTTCGTCGCGGGCCTCTTCGTACCCCATCTGACTAATGGGCTTCATATTCAGGCTCCTTCGGGTCCTTCGCTGACCGCCGTCACCGCGCCGTCGGCCACCCGCACCCGGATCCGTGTGCCAGCCGGCGCGTCGGCGACCGAGTGCAGCACCCGGCCGCCGGTCTGCACCACCGCGTAGCCGCGGGCCAGTGTGGCCGCCGGCCCGAGCGTCTTGAGCCGGGCGGACAGGTGGCCGGTGCGGTCGGT
>NZ_JAUMSQ010000285.1:0-11225 GCF_030519285.1 Mycolicibacterium arseniciresistens | reverse complement strand
GGCGGGCCGAGCCCGGCGCCGAGCCGGTGGTGCTGCGGTGCGGGCTGGACCGCCCAGCCGAGTTCGTCGTCGGGGCACCGCTGCAGATGGTGGACGCCGTGGCATGGTTCCGGGTGGGCGAGGCGCGGGCGGGCGAAGCAGGGGTGGGCGAGGCAGACACGGGCGGCGGACAGCCGGGCGACGGCGCGCGCAGCACCTGGTACGCCGTCGACCGACCGGTCTACGTCGCGCTGACCCTGCCCGCCGGTTCGGGGCCGACGCCGATCCAGCTGATGTCGGCGACGATCACCGAGACCCTCCCCGCGCGCCCGGCCGATCCCGCGCCGGTCGGTTAGCGCAGGCCGGTACCCCTGGCCAGCGCGGTGTCCACCATCGCCGCCAGCAGAGTCGGATAGTCGAGCCCGCTGGCCGCCCACATCCGCGGGTACATCGAGATGGTGGTGAAGCCGGGCATCGTGTTGATCTCGTTGACCACCGGGCCGTCGTCGGTGAGGAAGAAGTCGACGCGGGCCAGTCCCTGGCAGTCCACGGCGGTGAAGGCGCGGATCGCCAGCTGGCGGATCTCATCGGCGATCTCGTCGTCGACCTTGGCCGGCACGTCCAGTTCGGCGCCGTCCTCGAGGTACTTGGTGGCGAAGTCGTAGAACCCGTCCTCGCGGCCACGCACCCCGGCGACCCGGATCTCACCGACGGTGCTGGCCTCGACCCGCCCGTCGGGCAGTTCGAGCACACCGCACTCCAGTTCGCGGCCGGGCACCGCGGCCTCGACGATCACCTTCGGGTCGTGGCGGCGGGCGAGTTCGATCGCCGCGGGCAGGTCGTCCCAGGCCGCGACCCGGCTGACGCCGATCGACGATCCACCGCGGGCGGGTTTGACGAACACCGGCAGCCCGAGCCGCTCCCGTTCCTCGAGTTCGAGCGTCGACCGGCGTGCCCGCAGCACGACGTGGTCGCCGACCGGCAGGCCGTCGGCGATCAGCAGCTTCTTGGTGAACTCCTTGTCCATCCCCGCCGCACTGGCCAGCACGCCGGCCCCGACGTAGGGCACCCCGGCGAGTTCGAGCAGGCCCTGGATGGTGCCGTCCTCGCCGTAGGGCCCGTGCAGGACGGGGAACACCACATCGACCGAGGCCAGGATCTCGCCCGCGGCGCCCTGGCTCAGCGACACCAGCTGACCACTGCGCTCCGGTGCGGCGGGCAGCGCCAGTTCGATGCCCGACGCGCCGCTCACCTCGGGCAGCCGGCCGTCGGTGATCGCCAGCGTCTCGGGGCGGCCGTCGGTGAGGACCCACGAGCCCGCCGGGGTGATGCCGACGGCGACGACCTCGAACCGCTCCGGGTCGAGGTTGCGCAGGATGCTGCCCGCGGAAACGCAGGAGATGGCGTGCTCGGAACTGCGGCCGCCGTAGACGACGGCGACGCGCGTGCGGCCGGCGGAGCCGGGCTGGTTGCGAGCAGTCACAACCTGCAGAGGCTACCGTCCCGCCCGCTCACCGCACGATCCGATTACCTGACCAGGGCTTTCACCGCAGCGCGCGGTCGATGTCAGCGATGAGGTCGTCGGTGTCCTCGATGCCGAGCGAGATCCGGGCGAACCCGTCGGCGACGGGGTCTCCCCAGCGGGCCCGGCGGTCCACCGAGGAGTGGATGCCGCCGAAACTGGTCGCGCCCACCAGCAGGTCGCTGCGCTGCACGAGGCGGTGGACGGCGGCGGCGTCGGCCAGTTCCGCCGACACCACACCGCCGAAGCGCCGCATCTGGCGTGCCGCGACCTCGTGCGACGGATCCTCGGGCAGCCCCGGGTAACGCACCATGCGCACCGCCGGATGGGTGCGCAGCAGCATGGCCAGCGCCTGGGCGTTCTGGCACTGCCGCTCGAAGCGCAGGCCGACGGTGCCGAGGCTGCGCAGCAGCAGCCACGCCTCGAACGCGCCGAGCACCGCGCCCGCGAGCAGGCGGTCGCGTTCGATCGCGGCCATCAGCTCCGGGTGGCTGCCTGCGACGTATCCCGCGAGCAGGTCGTGGTGGCCCGACAGCGCCTTGGTGGCGCTGGCCACCACGAGGTCGGCGCCCAGCGAGAGCGGTTGCTGGCCGAGCGGGGTGGCGGTGGTGTTGTCGACGACCAGCGTGGTCCCACGGCGGCGGCACAGCGTCGCCAACCGGTGCAGATCGGCGACGTCGAGCGTCGGGTTGGCCGGTGTCTCGGCCAGCACGATGTCGGCGCCCGCGGCCGCCTCGCACATCTGCGCGCAGGTCGCCTCGATCACCGAGATACCGCGCGGCGCAAGATGTTCGGTGGCATACCGGCGCACCTGGTAGTAGCCGTCGGCGGGTACCACCAGCGTGCTGCCGGGCGTGGCGAGCACCCGGAGCGCGGTGGTGATCGCCGCCATCCCCGATGAGAATGCCAGCGCGCGGGTGGCGCCTTCGAGTGTGGCGAGCGCCGACTCCACGAGGCGCCACGTCGGATTCGACCGGCGGCCGTAGCTGTCCAGCGTGTCGTCTTCGTCAGCCGGGATGTGATAGGCCGCAGCGGGAATGGGCGGCGGCGCCACGGGTGCGCCCGGAACCGGTTCGGCGCCCGCGGCTTTCACGCTGCGGGTGGAGTCACCGTAGCCGCCGTCCATCGCCGTCACTCCGGCTTGGTGCTGCGGCCGAGCAGCAGCGCCACCGCTTCGTCGACGCTGAGCCCCCGGTGGCACACCCGGTGCACGGCGTCGGTGAGCGGCATCTCGACGTCGTAGCTCGAGGCCAGCGAGAGCACCGACTCGCACGAGGTGACGCCCTCGGCGACGTGTCCGCCCGCCGCCTCCAGCGCGGACTCCATGGTGCCGCCCCGGCCCAGCCGCTCGCCGAACGTGCGGTTGCGCGAGTGCGGTGAGGTGCAGGTGGCGACGAGGTCGCCGACGCCGGCGAGCCCGGCCAGCGTGGCGGGCTGGGCGCCCAGCGCGATGCCAAGCCGCATGATCTCGGCCAAGCCGCGGGTGATGATCGCGGCCACGGTGTTCTCGCCGAGCCCCACACCGGCGGCCATCCCGGTGGCCAACGCGATGACGTTCTTGCAGGCCCCGCCGACTTCGGCGCCGATCACGTCGCTGTTGGTGTATGGACGGAAGTAGCCGGTGGCCAGCGCGCGCTGCAGCGTCACCGCCCGGCCGGAGTCGTTGCAGGCGACGACGGTGGCAGCGGGCTGCTCGGCGGCGATCTCGCTGGCCAGGTTCGGCCCGGTGACCACCGCCACCCGCCCGGCGTCGGCTCCGGTGACGGCGATGATCACCTGGCTCATCCGCATCAGGGTGTCGAGTTCGATGCCCTTGGCCAGACTGACCAGCGTCGCGTCGTCGCCGATCAGCCCCTTCCACTGCTGCAGGTTCTCCCGCAGCCGCTGCGAGGGCACCGCCAGCAGCACGGTGCAGGCGCCGGCGAGCGCCTCCGCCGGGTCGGCGGTCGCCCGGATCGTGGCCGGCAGCTCGGTCTCGCCGAGATAGGAGGTGTTGCGGTGGGTGGCGTTGATCTCGGCGGCGAGTTCGGGCCTGCGGGCCCACAGCGCGACGTCGTTGCCCGCGTCCGCCAGGACTCTCGCCAGGGCTGTTCCCCACGCACCGGCACCCATCACCGCCGCCTTCACCACCGCTTCACCCTAGCGCGGGCCGGTGGGCGTACCCGCTTTCGGCGTGGCCGGGCATCTGCGAACGCGCCTGGCAGGATGGCGATCATGAGCGGCACACGAACCGCGGCGGATGCCGACGTCGCGGTGGTGATCGCCGTGAAGCGGCTTGCGGCGGCGAAGACCCGGCTGGCCTCGGCGTTCCCGCCGGCCGGCCGGGAGAGCGTGGTGCTGGCGATGTTGACGGACACCATCGCGGCCGCGCTCCGGGTGGCAGCGGTCACCGTGGTCACCCCTGACACCGCCGCCGCCGATGCTGTGCGGTCGCTCGGCGCGAACGTGATCGACGATCCGACGCCCGACGGGCACCCCGACCCCCTCAACAACGCGATCGCGGTCGCCGAAGCGGAGCTGCGCGCCGGCCATTCGAACATCGTTGTGCTGCAGGGCGATCTGCCGGCACTGCGATCGCAGGAGCTGGCCGAGGCGATCACCGCGGCGCGCGCCCACCCCCGCAGCTTCGTGGGTGACCGGCACGGCACGGGCACCGCCGCCCTCTTCGGCTTCGGCGCCCCCCTCGATCCGCGGCTGGGAGCCGATTCCGCTCGGCGCCACCGCGATTCCGGCGCGGTGGAGCTGACGGGCGGGTGGCCGGGCCTGCGGTGCGACATCGACACCCCCGAAGATCTGGCGGCCGCACGGTTGCTCGGCGTCGGTCCGGCGACCACCCGCGTGCTGCCACCGACCAGGTGAACAGCCGGCGAGCAATGTAGGTCCGCGGTGGCCGCACGAACCGCGGATGAGGAATGATTGGCCAGATGACCGAAGCCGAGGCCCAGACACGAACGGAAGACGCCGAGCGGGTGCCGGTCGACACCGCCCCGGAGGCCCAGGCATCAGCCGCGGCGCCGGATGCGCCGCCGGCGGCGACGTCGCCCGTCGCCGACCCTGCTCAGCCTGCCGCCCTGCCCGAGGACCGCTATCTCAACCGTGAGCTGAGCTGGCTCGACTTCAACGCCAGGGTGCTCGCGTTGGCCGCGGACCCGTCGCTGCCGCTGCTGGAACGCGCCAAGTTCCTGGCGATCTTCGCCTCGAACCTCGACGAGTTCTACATGGTGCGCGTCGCCGGCCTCAAGCGTCGCGATGAGATGGGCCTGTCGGTTCGGTCGGCGGACGGCCTCTCCCCGCGTGAGCAGTTGCGGCGCATCGGCGAGCGCACGCAGCAGATCGCCAGCAGGCATTCGAAGGTCTTCATGGACGAGGTGCGCCCCGCTCTCGCCGAGCGGGGCATCGTCATCGTGACGTGGAGCGAACTCGACGACTACGAACGCGACAGGCTGTCGACCTACTTCCACGAGCAGGTGTTCCCGGTCCTCACGCCGCTCGCGGTCGACCCGGCACACCCGTTCCCCTTCGTGAGTGGGCTGAGCCTGAACCTGGCGATCACCGTCAAGCTTCCCGACGACGGGACCCAGCACTTCGCGCGAATCAAGGTGCCCGACAACGTAGACCGCTTCGTGGAACTGCGGGCGCGCGACGATGACGGCGGCGGTGTCCGATTCCTTCCGATGGAGGAACTGATCTCGGCGTTCCTCGACGTCCTGTTCCCCGGCCTGGAGATCGTGGAGCACCACGCCTTCCGGATCACGCGCAATGCCGACTTCGAGGTCGAGGAGGACCGCGACGAGGATCTGCTGCAGGCCCTCGAACGCGAGTTGGCCCGCCGCCGGTTCGGGTCGCCCGTGCGTCTCGAGATAGCCGGCGACATGACCGAGAACATGCTCGAGTTGTTGCTGCGCGAACTCGACGTTCATCCCGGTGACGTCATCGAAGTGCCGGGTCTGCTCGACCTGTCCGCGCTGTGGCAGGTGTACGGCGTCGACCGACCGGAGCTCAAGGATCCCCCGTTCGTCCCCGCCACTCCGCCGGCGTTCGGCGAACGCGAGACTCCCAAGAGCATCTTCTCCACGCTGCGCGACGGCGACGTCCTGGTGCACCACCCGTACGACTCGTTCTCGACCACGGTGCAGCGCTTCATCGAGCAGGCCGCCGCCGACCCGAATGTGTTGGCGATCAAGCAGACCCTGTATCGGACCTCGGGCGACTCGCCGATCGTCAGCGCGCTCATCGACGCCGCAGAGGCCGGTAAGCAGGTCGTCGCGCTCGTCGAGATCAAGGCGCGCTTCGACGAGCAGGCCAACATCAAGTGGGCTCGCGCACTGGAACAGGCAGGCGTGCACGTCGTCTACGGGTTGATCGGGCTCAAGACGCACTGCAAAACGTGTCTGGTCGTGCGCCGCGAGGGGTCGACGATCCGGCGCTACTGCCACATCGGGACCGGCAACTACAACCCGAAGACCTCGCGCCTGTACGAGGACGTCGGCCTGCTCACGGCGGCTCCGGACATCGGTGCCGACCTCACCGATCTGTTCAACTCGCTGACCGGCTACTCCCGCAAGGTGTCCTACCGCAACCTGTTGGTGGCGCCCAACGGCGTGCGCCGCGGCATCATCGAGCGCATCGAGCGGGAGGTGGCCGCGGCCCGTGAGGGCGCCGACGCGCGAATCCGGCTGAAGGCCAACGCCCTGGTCGACGAACAGGTCATCGACGCGCTGTACCGGGCATCGCAGGCCGGCGTGCGGGTGGAGGTGGTGGTGCGCGGCATCTGCGCGCTGCGGCCGGGTGCGGCGGGATTCTCCGACAACATCGTGGTGCGTTCGATTCTCGGCCGGTTCCTCGAGCACTCCCGGATCATCCACTTCAAGGCCATCGACGAATTCTGGATCGGCAGCGCCGACATGATGCACCGCAACCTCGACCGCCGGGTGGAGGTGATGGCGCAGGTGAAGGATCCTCGACTGGCCGCACAGCTCAACGACACGTTCGAGTCGGCGATGGATCCGTCCACCCGGTGCTGGGAGTTGGGCACCGACGGGCGCTGGACGGCCTCGCCGCAGGAAGGCCGCACGGTACGCGACCATCAGGTGTCGCTGATGGAACGCCACCGGCACCCGTGATCCTCGCCCACCGTCTCGGCCGTGACTCCCCGAACCGACTGCAGGAGTTGAGGTGAGTACCAAGAGCCCCAAGGGCAAGGCGGTGCTGGCCGCCGGTGCGGTGTTGTGGCGCACCGACGGCGACGACCCACAGCCACTGGTCGCGGTCATCCACCGCCCGCGCTACGACGACTGGTCACTGCCGAAGGGCAAGGTCGACCCGGGTGAGACCGAACCGGTCACCGCGGTGCGGGAGATTCTGGAGGAGACGGGCTGCGCCGCGCACCTCGGCCGCCGGCTGACCACGGTGAGCTACCCGGTGGACCAGGGCGTCAAGAAGGTCAGGTACTGGGCCGCCCGCCGCGTCGACGGCGAATTCGCCCCCAACGACGAAGTCGACCAGCTGATCTGGCTGCCGGTGGGCGACGCGATGAAACGGGTGGGCTATCCGCACGACCGGAAGGTCCTGCGCCGGTTCGCGAAACTGCCTGCCGACACCCAGACCGTGCTGGTCGTCCGGCACGGCTCGGCAGGCGACAAGAAGCGCTACCGGGGCGACGACGACAAGCGTCCACTGGACGAACGCGGGCGCGCACAGGCCGAGTCGCTCGTCGGCCAGTTGCTCGCATTCGGTGCGGACGAACTGTTCGCCGCTGCCCGCACCCGGTGCCTGCAGACGCTGGAGCCGCTGGCCCAAGAACTGGGCACCACGGTGACCAGTGAACCGGAGCTCACCGAAGAGGCCTACTCCGATGACAAGAAGGCGGCCCGCCGCCGGATCCTCGACATCGTCGCGAAGGCCGGGGAGAGCGGTGTCACTCCGGTGATCTGCTCGCAGGGCAAGGTCATCCCCCACCTCGTCGACTGGTGGTGCGAGCAGGACGGGGTGCGGCCGGACAAGTCACGCAACCGCAAGGGCAGCACGTGGGTGATGTCGCTGTCCGGTGGCCGGCTCGTGTCGGCGGACCACATCGGCAGCCCTCTGGCCGTCACCGGCTGAGAACGCCCGCACGGGGGTCCACAGCAGGAAACGCCGCGGGTCGGTTCGACCCGCGGCGCCTCCGTGTCGTTTCCGGGGCGGAATCTACTTGCGGCCCTTCTTGGCCGGCGCCTTCTTGGCAGCCGACTTCTTGGCGGGCGCCTTGGTGGCGGCCTTCTTGGCGGCCGGTGCCTTCTTGGCCGGCGCCTTGGTGGCGGCCTTCTTGGCGGCGGGCGCCTTCTTGGCCGGGGTGGTCTTCTTCGCGGCCGTCGACTTCGCCGGCGCCTTCTTGGCAGCGGTGGTCTTCTTCGCCGCCGTCGACTTCGCCGGCGCCTTGGTGGCGGTGGTCTTCTTCGCCGCGGTGGACTTCGCGGGCGCCTTCTTGGCTGCAGTCTTGGTGGCGGCCTTGCGGGCCGGCGCCTTCTTGGCGGCCCCGCGCTTGGCGGGCGCTGCCGTCACGCCGCGCTTGACGGCAGGGCCGTCCGCCGGGAGACGCTGCGCGCCAGACACAACCGCCTTGAACTGAGCACCCGGGCGGAATGCCGGCACCGAGGTGGGCTTCACCTTCACCGTCTCGCCGGTGCGCGGGTTGCGCGCGACACGGGCGGCGCGGCGGCGCTGTTCGAACACGCCGAAGCCGGTGATGGTCACGCTGTCGCCCTTGTGCACTGCGCGCACGATGGTGTCGACGACGTTCTCGACCGCGGCGGTGGCCTGCCTACGGTCGGTGCCCATTTTGTTGGTCAGTACGTCGATGAGCTCCGCTTTGTTCATTCAAATCCTCCGAGACCAGTGGTCCTCCTTGGACCGACTAGTGGACACGGTAAACCCTTTGACCACTGATTTCCAAGAGCCACGCGCAATTTCAATCGTCGCTGGCAAATAATTCGGCAATCCGGTTGCCGCGCACGGGCTCCTGCCGGAGGCTCGGAGAACCCCTTCCAGGGCGGCGAATTCGGCCCGCCGCGGGGCCGCGATCAGGCCGGCAGGGTCTTCGGTTTCCAGTTCGGCCTGTGCTGCTCATAGGACTCGATCTCGTCGAGTTTCTGCAGCGTAAGGCCTATATCGTCGAGTCCGGAAAGCAGTCGCCAGGCGGTGTAGTCGTCAATTCTGAACGGCACCACAACCGTTCCGGCGGTCACCGTTCGATCTTGAAGGTCCACACCGATTTCCAGCCCGGGATTCTGCTCGATCAGCTTCCACAGCAGTTCCACATCGTCTTGCGCGACTTCGGCGGCCAGCAGTCCCGCCTTGCCCGCATTTCCGCGGAAGATATCGGCGAACCTAGACGAGATAACCACCCGGAACCCGTAGTCCATGAGCGCCCAGACCGCGTGCTCGCGCGATGACCCGGTGCCGAAATCCGGTCCCGCCACCAATACGGAACCCCGGTCGAACGGCGCCAGATTGAGAACGAACGAGGGGTCGTTGCGCCAGGCGGCGAACAATCCGTCCTCGAATCCCGTTCGGGTGACCCGCTTCAAATACACCGCCGGGATGATCTGGTCGGTGTCGACGTTGGACCGGCGCAGCGGTACGCCGATCCCGGTATGGGCGGTGAAGGCTTCCATCAGTGGGCTCCTCGGTCGGTCAGATCGGCGGGAGAGGACAGCGTGCCGCGCACGGCGGTGGCCGCGGCGACGGCGGGTGAGACGAGGTGCGTCCGGCCGCCCTTGCCCTGCCTGCCCTCGAAATTGCGGTTCGAGGTCGACGCGCAACGCTGCCCCGGTGAGAGTTGATCGGGGTTCATGCCAAGACACATCGAGCACCCGGCCTGCCGCCACTCCGCACCGGCGGCGGTGAAGATCGCGTCCAGGCCCTCGGATTCGGCCTGCGCCTTCACCCGCATCGACCCGGGCACGATCAGCATCCGCACCCCGTCGGCGACCGAGCGGCGGTTCAGCACGTCGGCGACCACCCGCAGATCCTCGATGCGGCCGTTGGTGCACGAGCCGACGAACACGGTGTCGACCGCGACGTCGCGCATCGCGGTGCCCGGGCGAAGGTCCATGTAGGTCAACGCCTTCTCCGCGGCCTGGCGCTCGCCCTCGTCGACGATCAGCTCGGGATCGGGCACCGCACCGGCCAGCGGGATGCCCTGCCCGGGGTTGGTGCCCCACGTCACGAACGGGCTCAGGGCCGCCGCGTCGATGTGCACCTCGGTATCGAATTCGGCGCCGGGATCGGTGCGCAACTGGCTCCACGCCGCGACCGCGGCATCCCAGTCGGCGCCCTTGGGGGCGTGCGGCCGCCCACGCAGGAACTCGAAGGTGGTCTCGTCCGGCCCCACCATGCCGGCCCGGGCACCGGCCTCGATGCTCATGTTGCAGATGGTCATCCGGCCCTCCATCGACAACGCCTCGATGGCGCTGCCCCGGTATTCGATGACGTGACCCTGTCCGCCGCCGGTGCCGATCTTCGCGATCACCGCGAGGATGACGTCCTTCGCGCTCACTCCCGGCGGCAGTTCGCCGTCGACGTTCACCGCCATCGTTTTGAACGGGCGCAGGGGCAGCGTCTGGGTGGCCATCACGTGCTCGACCTCGGATGTGCCTATTCCCATGGCCAGCGCGCCGAATGCGCCGTGCGTCGAGGTGTGGCTGTCGCCGCAGACCACCGTCATCCCCGGCTGCGTCAGGCCGAGCTGCGGTCCGATGATGTGCACGATGCCCTGTTCGGCATCGCCCATCGGGTGCAGCCGGATGCCGAATTCCGCGCAGTTGCGCCGCAATGTCTCCACCTGGGTGCGTGACACCGGATCGGCGATCGGCTTGTCGATGTCGATCGTCGGGACGTTGTGGTCCTCGGTGGCGATGGTGAGATCGGGCCGGCGCACCGGGCGTCCGGCCAGCCGGAGGCCGTCGAACGCCTGCGGGCTGGTGACCTCGTGGACCAGGTGGAGGTCGATGTAGATCAGGTCGGGTTCCCCGTCGCCGCGGGCGACGACGTGGTCGGCCCAGACCTTCTCTGCCATGGTCCTGGGCTTCTGCGAGTTGGCCATCACATCTCGATTCGCGTCGTGGCGCCCGCACCCTGATCGTGACACCGTGGGCTGGTTTCTCAACATGCGGGACGCTAGTATCTCTCTGTGAGACAGGATAGCGGTATCGGCGTGCTGGACAAAGCCGTGGGCGTACTCCATTCGGTGGCCGAGTCACCATGCGGGCTCGCGGAACTGTGCGACCGCACCGGGCTGCCGCGCGCAACGGCGCACCGCCTCGCGGCCGGCCTCGAGGTGCACCGGCTGCTCGCCCGCGACGCCGACGGCCGCTGGCGACTCGGCCCCGCGCTCACCGAACTGGCCGGGCACGTCAACGACCCGCTGTTGGCCGCTGGTGCGGTGGTGTTGCCGCGGCTGCGCGAGATCACCGGTGAGAGTGTGCAGTTGTACCGGCGGGAAGGCACCGCACGGATCTGCGTGGCGGCGCTGGAGCCGCCTGCGGGCCTGCGTGACACGGTTCCGGTGGGCACCCGGCTGTCGATGACCGCGGGCTCGGGCGCCAAGGTGCTGCTGGCCTATGCCGACGCGGCGACCCAGCACGCCGTGCTGCCGGAGGCGAAGTTCACCGACCGCGCCCTGGCCGAGGTGCGCAGGCGGGGCTGGGCGCAGAGTGCGGCCGAGCGCGAACCGGGGGTGGCGAGC
>NZ_JAUMSQ010000284.1:0-11302 GCF_030519285.1 Mycolicibacterium arseniciresistens | reverse complement strand
CCCGCTGCGTTGGGCACCGCCGCGCTGGCCGCCACGGCTCTGGCCGCCGTTCTGGCCGCCGCCGCCCTGGCCGCCGCGGTTCGGATTGCGCCGCCGTCCGGATTGCTGACGCGGTTCGTTCTGCTCGTTCATCGGCGCCGCGACCACCAGCGGTCCGTCGAAACTGCGCTCGCCCGGGGCGATCTCGAGCAACACGGGGTGCGAGGCACCGCTGAAGCGGGTGATCGTCGGCTTGATGCCCGCCTTGCGGGTCAGTGTCCGGACGTCGGACACCTGCGCGTCCAGCATCAGGGTCACCACGGTGCCGTCGGCACCGGCTCGCGCCGTGCGGCCCGAGCGGTGCAGATACGCCTTGTGCTCGACGGGCGGATCAGCGTGTACGACCAGGGTGATGTCGTCGACGTGGATGCCGCGCGCGGCGATGTCGGTGGCCACCATGACCGTGGCGGAGCCGTCGGAGAACGCGGCGAGGTTGCGCGTGCGGGCGTTCTGCGACAGGTTGCCGTGCAGTTCGACGGCGGGTACGCCGCGCGAGTTGAGCTGCCGTGTCAGGTTCTTCGCGCCGTGCTTGGTGCGGGCGAAGACGATGGTGCGGCCCGGTGACGCGGCCAGATCGGTCAGCACGTTGACCCGTGCCGCCGTGCCGTCGACGTGCAGCACGTGGTGCACCATCGCCGACACCGGTGACTGCGCCGAGTCGACGCTGTGCTCGATCGGGTTGTGCAGGTAGCGCTTGACGATGACGTCGACGCCGCCGTCGAGGGTGGCGGAGAACAACATCCGCTGTCCGTCGCGCGGTGTCTTGTCGAGCAGCCGCTTGACCGGGGGCAGGAAGCCGAGGTCGGCCATGTGGTCGGCCTCGTCGAGCACGGTGATCTCGATCGCGGACAGGTCGGCGTGATGCGAACGCACATGGTCCTCGAGCCGGCCGGGGCAGGCGATCACGATGTCGACACCCTGGCGCAGCTTGTTGATCTGCGGTTGCGCGCCGACACCGCCGAAGATGACGACGGAACGCAGACCGGTCGCCTCGGCCAGCGGGGCGAGTGCCGCGTCGATCTGGGCGACGAGTTCGCGCGTCGGCGCGAGGATCAGCGCGCGCGGCTTGCCGGGACGGCGCGGCTTCGCGTCGTTGGCCAGCCGCGTGACGACCGGCAGCAGGAAGGCATAGGTCTTGCCGGAGCCGGTCCGGCCGCGGCCCAGCACGTCACGGCCTGCCAGCGAGTCGGGCAGCGTGGCGGACTGGATGGGGAAGGGGCTCTCGACGCCGTTGGCGGAGAGGGAATCGACGACGGCCTTGGGCAGGTCGAAGTCGGCGAAGGAGGGCATGGTTGACCCACCGGTTTCTTGCACAGACAAGGTTGGATACTCCGAAAAAGTAGTGTGGTCGTCCTGCCCGGCGCGGGTGAGTTCCCGCGGCGCTCGGTTGACGATCGAGAAGCGGCAAAAGGCAGAACAGACGATGCCGCTGTGAGCAGTCTACCGGGTCGGCCCGGAAATGCCGCTATGGCGCTGGTCACCGTGCGCCGACACGGGCTCGGCACCGGCGGCGATCAGGGCAGCAGTGACTGCAGTTCCTCGACGTACCGCACCGACTCACGACGATCGCCGGTCAACGGGTGCACCAGCATCGTCGTGACACCGGCCTCGGCGAACGCGGCCAGCCGTTCCTTGACGAAACCCCGTGTGCCGACCAGCGACACGCTGCGCACGAGTTCGTCGGGCACGGCGTCGATCGCTTCGGCCTTCTTGCCTGCCAGGAACAGATCCTGGATGTGGTCGGCGATCTCGCCGTAGCCGTAGCGGGTGGCGAGTTTGTGATAGAAGTTCTGCCCCCGGGCGCCCATGCCGCCGATGTAGAGCGCCAGTTGGGGTTTGGCCCACGCCAACCTGTCCTCGACGTCGTCGCCGATCGCCAGGCTGGCGCTGACCATGACGTCCAGTGGGCCGAGTTCCGGATCGCGCCTGGCCGATCCGCTGCGCAACGCGTCGCCCCACACGTCGTCGGCCTTCTCCGGGAGGAAGAACACCGGTTGCCAGCCCTCGGCGATCTCGGCGGTCAACTCGACGTTCTTCGGGCCGAGCGCGGCGATGGTGATCGGGATACGTTCGCGCACCGGGTGATTGATGAGGTGCAGCGGCTTGCCGAGACCGGTGCCCCGGTCGGCGGGCAAGGGGATCTGGTAGTGGCGGCCGTCGTGGACGACGTTCTCGCGGCGCCACACCTGGCGGCAGATCTCGACGACCTCGCGGGTGCGACCGAGCGGAGCGTCGAAGGGCACGCCGTGAAATCCCTCCATCACCTGCGGTCCTGAGGTGCCGATGCCCAGCCGGAACCGGCCGTCGGACACGTAGTCCAGACCCGCGGCCGTCATCGCCAGCAGCGATGGTGTGCGCACGTAGATCGGGACGACGCCGGAGCCGAGCTCGATCGTCGAGGTCTTCGCCGCCAGATAGCCCAGCTGGCTGATCGCGTCATAGGAGTAGGCCTCGGCGACCAGGGCGATGTCGACACCGACCTTCTCCAGTTCGACGACGTCCTCGACCGCTTCCTTGAAGCCGCCGGCGTAGCTCAGGAAGATGCCAGTCCGCATGACTCCAGAACCTATCCCAACCGGTTGGTTGGGAGTGCGGCGGGTCAGGGCTTGAGCAGGGCCACGACCTTGTTCTCCAGGTCGACGGGGTCGTCGGAGAACGGGTCGAGCACGTCCGCCCGGGGCAGCGCCGCCTCGGGGTCGGCGAAGTCGCGGTAGGCCTTATCGCCGGTCAGCTCGTGCAGCAGATAGCCGGTGAGCAGGGCCCGGACGATCTTCTGGGTGCCCTTGTCGGCGCCGGGCAGGCCGACCACGCGGGCCAGGCGCCTGCCCTCGATGAGGCCGCCGGCCTTGACCTTGTGCACCGCGCGCAGTGTCGCCGGACGCCACACCCGCGCCAGTTCGACGGCGTTGGATCGCAGGGACATCGGATCGCCCGGATCGGCCAGGATCAGGCCCGGCACTCGCAGGGACGCCGCCGGCGCCACGGTCGGGGGACTGGTCACCGTCGGGAACAGCGCGGCGACGGCCTTCACCCGCGACGGCATGCCCGCCGCGGCGAACACGGCCGCCGACCCGCCGAAACCGTGCCCGGCCAGGCCGAGCTTGGTGGGGTGCACGCTGATCTTGCCTGGCCCCAGGCGCACGCCGCTGAGGATGTCCAGGGTGGTGCCCAGGTCGAACGCCAGGTTGAGCACCGAGGGCGCCAGCCCGGTCTCGGTGGCCGGCACGGCGGCGACGATGCCCCACGACGCCAGGTGCTCGATGGTCCCGTGATAGCGGTAGTCCCCGGCCAGCCAGTCGTGGCCGAACGCCACCGCGGGCAGGTTCATGCCCGACTCCGGGGTGTAGACGACACCGGGAAGCCCGGCGAAGGCGAGGTCACCGCGCAGAACGCGGTGCGGTCCGCGGCGGGTCAGCGCCTTGAACAGCTTCTTGGTGCTCGGCACGAATCGACCGTAGCCCACCGCCGCTGTATTCCGCCGTCGGTGTCGTGGTCGCGCGGCGACGGATCGGCTAGACGCCCAGGGCCGGACCGATGGTGGTGTTCCAGGACTCCTGCATCTCGGATTCGAACAGGCCCCACGTGTGGGATCCCTCGGGCCGGACGATGTAGGTGATCGGCACACCGGCGGCGGCGGCCGCATCGGCGAAGATCCGGGTGCTGTCGAACACGACGCGCTCGATGAAGCCGCCGGTGATGTTCGGACCGAATCCCGGTGGGAGCCGGTCGACCGCGCCGACGCCGCCGCTGGCGGAGGCGGCCACGTACACCGCGGTGCCATTGAGCTTCGCGACGTTCCTGGTCGGGTCGTGGGCGATCCACTCCGGTCCGCCCGGGGGACCCCACATGGCCTCGGCGCTCTGCCCACCGCTGCCCAATGTCAGCGACACCTGCTGGACGTTGTCCGCGGGATTCAGCAGACCGCTGTAGGACCCGACCCCTTGGAACAGACCCGGCGCCTGCACGGCGTAGTCCAGCGCGGTGCCGCCGGTGCTCGACAGGCCGCCGACCGCGTTGCGGCCGTTGGTGTCGTACTCGGCGTTGATGAGCGGCGGCAGCTCCCGGGTCATGTAGGTCTGGTACTGCTTGCCCGGATCGCTGACCCAGTTGGTCCACCAGCTGAACTGACCGCCCAGGGGCGATACGACGTTGACGTTCCGCTCGGCGAAGAAGCCCTGGATGTCGGTCATGCCGAACCAGCTCTTGCCGCCGGGGGCGATGCCGCCGCCGGCGATGTCGTCGCCGCCGTCGATGCCGGGCAGAAGGTAGAACGTCGGTGCACCCGCTTCCGGCGCCTTGAACACGTCGTTGACGATGACCTTGTTCATCGACGGGGAGAAGACCGAGACCTTGTCCCAGCGTTCGTTGACGTGCTGGATGCCGGTGATGTGGGCGCCACCGGGCGCCGCTGCGGGTTCGGCGGTCGCCGACGGTACCGGCGCGAGGATCGCGGCCGTCACCAGCGCAATCACCGGGGCGACTGCCAGTCTTTTCAAGATCGATGAGGTCACGCCGGGAATTATGTAGTCGAGAGGACTCCCCGGAGCGGCTTACCGGACGTGCCTGCGTGTCAGTGTTTGCACTTGCAAAGACTCTGCTAAGCGCGAACATCTGACAAAGCACGGTCGTCCTCACTGCTGGCAAACTTCGGCAGCAACGAAACTCGGTAGTTCACAGCGACGGGCCGCCCGTGGTGGCGATCCGGCCCCTCGACCGTCCGTCTTCGCAGCTCAGCGTTGGTGCATGGTGGTCGTGGGAGGGCCGAGCGCGGCCCTTGCACTACTCTGGACCTCTATGTGCGGAATCGTCGGCTACGTGGGGCAGCGCCCCGCCTGCGGCATCGTTGTCGACGCGCTGCACCGGATGGAGTACCGCGGCTACGACTCGGCGGGCATTGCCCTGCTCGACGGCGACGGCGGCATGAAGGTGGAGCGCCGGGCCGGCCGGCTGGCCAACCTCGGCGAGGTCCTCGAATGCACCGATCCCGCCACGCTGTCGGGGCAGACGGGCCTCGGGCACACCCGCTGGGCCACCCACGGCCGGCCGACCGACCGCAACGCCCACCCGCACCGCGACGCCACCGGCAAGTTCGCCGTCGTCCACAACGGCATCATCGAGAACTTCGCGCCGCTGCGGCACGAACTCGAGGCCACCGGCGTGGAGTTCGCCAGCGACACCGACTCCGAGGTCGCCGTCCACCTGGTGGCCTGGCAGTACCACCACGGCCCCACCGCGGGTGACTTCGTCGCCTCGGTGATGGCCGTGCTGCCGCGCCTGGAGGGTCACTTCACGCTGGTGTTCGCCAGCGCCGAGGATCCCGGCACGATCGTGGCCGCCCGGCGGTCCACCCCGCTGGTGCTCGGTATCGGAGACGGGGAGATGTTCGTCGGCTCCGACGTCGCCGCGTTCATCGAGCACACCCGCGACGCCGTCGAACTCGGGCAGAACCAGGCGGTGGTGGTCACCGCCGACGGCTACCGAGTCACCGACTTCCACGGCGAGGCCACCGACGACTTCCGTGAGTTCCACATCGACTGGGACCTGTCGGCCGCCGAGAAGGGCGGCTACGAGTACTTCATGCTCAAGGAGATCGCCGAACAGCCGACGGCGGTGGCCGACACCCTGCTCGGCCACTTCGTCGACGGCCGCATCGTGCTCGACGAGCAGCGCCTGAGCGATCAGGAACTGCGCGAGATCGACAAGGTCTTCATCGTGGCGTGCGGCACGGCCTACCACTCCGGGCTGCTGGCCAAGTACGCGATCGAGCACTGGACCCGGCTGCCCGTCGAGGTGGAGCTGGCCAGCGAGTTCCGCTACCGCGACCCGGTGCTCGACCGCAGCACGCTGGTGATCGCCATCTCGCAGTCGGGGGAGACGGCCGACACGCTCGAGGCGGTGCGTCACGCCAAGGAGCAGAAGGCAAAGGTGCTCGCGGTCTGCAACACCAACGGCTCCCAGATCCCGCGCGAATGCGACGCGGTGCTCTACACCCGCGCCGGACCCGAGATCGGCGTGGCGTCCACCAAGACGTTCCTGGCGCAGATCGCGGCCAACTACCTGGTGGGGCTGGCGCTCGCGCAGGCCCGCGGCACCAAGTACCCCGACGAGGTCGAGCGCGAGTACCACGAGCTCGAGGCGATGCCGGAACTCGTGCAGCAGGTGCTGGGCACCATGGACTCGGTCTACGGCCTGGCGCAGCGGTTCTCGAAGTCGCCGACGATCCTGTTCCTCGGGCGCCACGTGGGTTACCCGGTGGCGCTGGAGGGTGCGCTCAAGCTCAAGGAACTGGCGTACATGCATGCCGAGGGCTTCGCCGCCGGCGAGCTCAAGCACGGGCCGATCGCGCTGATCGAGGACGACCTGCCCGTGATCGTGGTGATGCCGTCGCCCAAGAACGCCGCGATGCTGCACTCGAAGCTGCTGAGCAACATCCGGGAGATCCAGGCCCGCGGGGCCGTCACGATCGTGATCGCCGAGGAGGGTGACGACACCGTGCGTCCCTACGCCGATCACCTGATCGAGATACCAGCGGTGTCAACGCTTTTCCAGCCGCTGCTGTCGACGATCCCGCTGCAGGTGTTCGCCGCGGGGGTGGCTCAGGCCCGCGGCTACGACGTCGACAAGCCCCGTAACCTCGCCAAGTCCGTCACCGTCGAGTAGCTCCGGTGGGCGGGGTCGGGTGCTTCCGCGACGACGCCGCGCACGCGCACTTCATCGACGCCTACCGGCGGGCTCAGGCAGACCTGCCGTCGCATGACGAGTCGGTCGATGTGACAACGGCTTTCGGTACGGTGCGGGTGTACCGCTTCGACGGGGGCGGCGGACGGCCGGTGGTGCTGCTGCCCGGACGCAACGCGTCCACCCCGATGTGGGCCGCCAACCTGCCCGGCCTGCTGGCGCACCGCACGGTGTACGGCGTCGACCTGCTCGGCGAGCCCGGCATGTCGGTGCAGGACCGCCCGCTGCGCGGCGCCGACGATCAGGCGCGATGGTTCGAGGAGATGCTCGCCGGCCTGGACCTGTCGTCGGTCCACCTGATGGGCGTCTCGTTCGGCGGCTGGACGGCAGCCAACCACGCCGTGCGCATTCCCGGGCGTGCCGCATCGCTGACCCTGCTCGACCCGGTGATGACGTTCGCGCCGATCCCGATCCGGACGATGCTGGCGGTGGCGCCGATGGGCCTGCCCGGAACGCCGCAGTTCGTGCGCCGCCGCGTGCTGCGCTGGCTCTCCGGCGGCGCCGACGTCGACGAGAGCGTGCCCGTGGCTGCCCTCATCGCTGCGGGCACCGCTGATTTCGTGCTGCGGCAACCACTTCCGCAGCGGTTCAGCGACGGCGAGTTGCGGGCACTGGACATCCCGGTGCTGGCGCTGATCGCCGGCCGCAGCGTGATCCACGATGCCCGCCGGGCCGCGCGGCGGGGTCGGGATCTGTTGCCCCGCGGTCAGGTCGAGCTCTGGCCGGACGCCTCGCACGCGATCAACGGCGAGTTCCCCGACGAGATCGCCGCGCGGGCGGGGCAGTTCTGGGACGAGGTCGACGGCTGACGGCCATCACGTCAGGTGGCGCGCGAGGAACGGGCGGACGAGGTCGACGACGGCGTCCAGGCGGCTCTCCAGCAGGAAGTGGCCGCCGTCGAGCAGATCGATCTGGGCGTGGGGCAGGTCCCGGCCGAAGGCCAGCGCCCCGTCGGGCCCGAAGATCTGGTCGTTGCGCCCCCAGACTGCGAGCAGGGGCACCTGTGAGGTCCGGAAGTACTCGTGCACCCGCGGATACAGCTCGACGTTGGAATGGTAATCACCGAACAGTTCGAGCTGGGCCGCGACCTTTTCGGGGGTCGACGCGACCGCGGCGTGCGCGGTCGCCCACGCATCGGGGTCGACGACGGTGGGGTCCGAAACCCCATGCGTGAACTGCCATTCCAGGCCAGCCGGGGTGATCAGCTCCCGTAGGGCGGCGGCGTTCGCCTCGGAGCGGTCGCGGCCGTAGGCGAACAGTGGTTCCATCGCGTCGCCGACGAACCCCTCGACGTATGCGTTGCCGTTCTGGGTGACGACGGCGGCGATCCGTTCGGGGTGCCGCAGCGCTAGTCGCCAGCCGACCGGTGCGCCGTAGTCCTGGACGTAGAGGGCGTAGCGATGCACGCCAAGGGCGTCGAGCAGCGCATCGATGTGATCGGCGAGAGTGTCGAAGGTGTAGGCGAATTCGGCTGTACCGGGCACGTCGGACCGGCCGAAGCCCGGATAGTCGGGCGCGATCACCCGGTAGCGGTCGGCGATTGCGGGGATCAGATTGCGGTACATGTGCGAACTCGCGGGAGTGCCGTGCAGCAGCACCACCGCCGGAGCGTCCGCGGCACCCGCCTCCCGGTAAAAGATGCGGCGGCCGAGCACTTCGGCGAAACGGTGATGAGTGACCATGTCTAACCCCTTCAGTGGCCTATTGCAGTTAGACACAGTCAATACGCTGGCTTCTAACCTGTCAACCGGACTATGGTGGTTAGCGTGATCTGGCGCGACGTCCTGCTCGACCTGCTGAACACGACCCCGGTGGTCGATGGCCGGCGTACCGAACTTCTCGACGACGGGTGGCTGGCGGCGCACGGCGCCGACCGGGGGAGCGTCGACGACGCCCGGCGGGTGCGTGACGACCTGCAGCGGGTGGTGCGCGGCGAGGCGGCCGCCGACGTGCTGGCCGGCTGTCTCGACGGCGTCCGCCGGGTACCGCACATCACGGACGACGGCGTCGAGTGGACGACCGACGCCGGCTGGTCCGGCCAGGTGGTGCTGGCGTGGGGCGAGGTGCAGCGCGAGCTACCGGGCCGGCTGCGGCCGTGCGCCAACGACGAGTGCCTGCTGTTCCTGCTGGACCGCAGCCGGGCGGGTACGGCGCGCTGGTGCTCGATGAAGGGCTGCGGGAACCGGATGAAGGCCCGCAGGCACTACGACCGGGTGTCGCGCGGTTAGAGCTCCCGGATCCGCGCCTCCGTGACGTCCTCTGCGGCACGGGCGAAGCGGGCCAGCCGCTGCAGGCCGGCGACGTCGAAGTCGGTGAGCAGTCCGGCGAGGTCGGCATTGAGCGGTTCGTACATCGCGGCGACGCGGGCGATGCCGTCGCCCGCGGGTGCGATCACCACACGGCGACGGTCGTGCGGGTCGGGGGAACGGGTGATGTAGCCCGCCGCCAGCAGACGGTCCAGCATGCGGGTGGTGGCGCCGCTGCTGAGATTCACCCGCCGGGCCAGCTCGCCGGGCGTGGCCGGTCCGAATCGGGCGAGCACGTAGAGGCACTGGGTCTCCGTGGGCGACACCCCGAGCCTGCGGGCCACCAGATCGTTGAACTGGGCGACGAGAACCTGCCATCCGGCCATCGCCTCGATGGCGTCCCGCACGGCCGCTGTCCGGCCGGCCGATCGCTCGGGCACGGTTGCGCTCCCTCTGCTCGGGTGCTTCACTGCACAGGTAAGTATTTGTACGATGCAACTATTGCGCCGAGCAATCAAACACTACGACAGGAAGCGGTGGTTCCGCCATGCCCGACTTCACCGGTTCGCTCATCGACCATCTCAACATCGCGGTGCCCGACCTGCCCCGCTCGCTGGCTTTCTACGAGCCGGTGCTGGCCGTCCTCGGCATCGTCAAGCTGCTCGAGGTGCCCGCTGATCCGGCGGCCGGACAGCTGGAGATGCACGGGTTCGGGCGCCACCCCAAGCCGTTCTTCTGGCTGGTGGCCGACGGCACCGTCGGTTCGAACATGCACCTGGCGTTCACGGCTGACGACCGGGCGACCGTGCGCGCCTTCCACGACGCGGCGCTCGCCGCGGGTGGCCGGTCGCTGCTCGAACCTGGGCAGCGGCCCGAGTATCACGCCGACTACTACGGCGCGTTCGTCCTCGACCCGGACGGCGTCAACGTCGAAGCCGTGTGCCATCAGCCCGAACAGCCCAGCAGTACGGCGCCCAGACCGTAGGCTTGCGGTGATGCGGCACTACTACTCGGCGGATGCGATCCGCGACGCCGAAGCGCCGCTGCTGCAACGCCTGCCCGATGGCGCCCTGATGCGGCGCGCCGCCCACGGGCTGGCCACCGCGATCGCCCGCGAATTGGCGCTGCGCACCGGTGGTGTCGCGGGGCGGCGGGTGTGCGTGGTCGTCGGCTCCGGTGACAACGGCGGCGATGCGCTGTGGGCGGCGGCCTTCCTACGGCGCCGCGGGGTGGCGGCCACCGCCGTCCTGCTCACCCCCGACCGCGCGCACCGTGCTGGTCTGGCGGCGTTCCGGCGCGCAGGCGGTCAGGTGGTCGAGCAGGTCCCGCCCACAACCGATCTCGTGATCGACGGCGTTGTCGGGATCTCCGGCAGCGGCCCGCTTCGGCCCGGCGCTGCCGAGGTGTTCGCCGCCGTCGACGCCGCAGGCATCCCCGTTGTCGCGGTCGATCTGCCGAGCGGGCTCGACGTCGCGACGGGCGCCGCCGACGGCGCCCACGTGCGTGCTGCGCTCACCGTCACCTTCGGCGGCTACAAACCCGTGCACGCCCTCGGCGACTGCGGCCGGGTCGAGCTGGTGGACATCGGCCTCGAGCTGCCCGATGCCGTAGCCGCCGGTTTCGAGGCGGGCGATGTGCTGGCACGCTGGCCGGTTCCCGGCCCCCGCGACGACAAGTACACCCAGGGCGTCACCGGAATCCTCGCCGGGTCGTCGACCTATCCCGGTGCGGCCGTCCTGTGCACGGGCGCCGCCGTCGCGGCGACCTCGGGGATGGTGCGTTACGCGGGCACGGCGGGCCAGCAGGTGCTCGCGCTGTGGCCGGAGGTGATCGCCACGCCGACCGCCCAGGAGGCCGGCCGCGTCCAGGCCTGGGTGGTCGGACCCGGGTTGGGCACCGACAGCGCAGGCGCCGCGGCCCTGGTGTTCGCACTGGACCAGGACCTGCCGGTGATCGTCGACGCCGACGGCCTGACAATCCTCGCCGCACACCCCGATCTGCTCGCCGACCGACGAGCGCCGACGGTGCTCACCCCGCACGCCGGCGAGTTCGCCCGCCTCGCAGGCTCGCCGCCCGGCGACGACCGCATCGCCGCCACCCGCAGGCTCGCCGATCAGTTCGGCGCGACCGTGCTGCTCAAGGGGAATGTGACCGTGATCGCCGAGCCGGGTTCGGCGGTGTACCTGAATCGCGCCGACGAATCCTGGGCTGCCACGGCAGGATCCGGCGATGTGCTGTCCGGGATGATCGGCGCGCTGTTGGCGGCGGGGCTGCCGCCC
>NZ_JAUMSQ010000283.1:0-11378 GCF_030519285.1 Mycolicibacterium arseniciresistens | reverse complement strand
CCGAGGCCGAGCAGGGTGGGCTCGCCGGCGAGATCGCCCGCTGCCTGGCCGAACTCGTCACCCTGGACACCCCGACGGTGTCGGTGCTGCTCGGACAGGGCAGCGGTGGGCCCGCACTGGCGATGGTGCCCGCCGACCGGGTGCTGGCCGCCCAGCACGGCTGGCTGGCGCCGCTGCCGCCCGAGGGCGCCAGTGCCATCGTCTTCCGCGACACCGACCATGCGCCCGAACTCGCTGCGCAGCAGGGCATCCGGTCGGCCGACCTGCTGCGCGACGGCATCGTCGATGCCATCGTCGCCGAGCACCCCGACGCGGCCGACGAACCGCAGGAGTTCACCGCCCGGCTGTCGGCGTCGATCGCGGTGGAACTGCACCGGTTGCGCGAAGTCCCGGACGGCGACCGGCTGACGCACCGGCTGGCGCGCTACCGCCGAATCGGCCTGCCGTCCTGACGGTCAGAACGAGACGGGGCCGGTGATACCGACCATCATCGCCGCGGCCAAGGCCAGCAGCACCTGCAGCACGCACCCGGTGATCGCGACGCGCACCGACTGTTTCGCCTTCGCGAGGCGCCAGATCGCGATCGCGGTGGTGACGATCAGCAGCGCGCCGCCGCCGTAGAGCGTCGCCTCCATCGCCCACTGCGCCCACCGCGGATCGCAGTCCCCGGAGTCGCACGAGGCGACGGCGCTGATCGCCGTGAGCCCGACGACGGACGCCGCGATCTGCGCCAGCGTCAGCTGGAGGAACAGGAGCGCCGCGGTGATAACGATCTGTGCGGCCCCTGCCCGCGGGCGCCGTGCCGCTTCGACGGCGACCCCGTCCTGATGTGCCACCCGTCCAGTATCGAGGCGGCCGAGGGGCGTCGAGCGCGGCAATATCGGGCGGCGCGGTCGACGCTAGCCGCCCAGTTCGGACACCTCGGCGTCGAGGATGGCGGCCTGCTCGGTGAGTTCGTGATCCGACGGGTCGTCACCGAGGCGGGCGGTGAGGTCGCGGCGGGTGATCACCTCGAGGGCGCCCCTGTACTCGTCGGACGCCAGCTGATCGGCGGTGACCACGTCGACGCGGCCCTCGATCAAGACGAGTACTGCGTCGCCCTCGGCGCTGTGCAACCGGCGCACGTCGTCGGCGGAGACCGTCATCACTGCCCCCGCCCGGTCTGCTGCTGCAGACGGTCGATCATCTCCGACGCCTGCGCCTTGGTCAGGTCGTCGGGCACCTCTTCTCCGGCTTCCTGCGCCAAGGTGCCCAGGTAGCTGCGTTGCGGTCCGGTCATCGGCTCGTCGCCGGTGACCCAGTCCGACGCGTCCTTCTCGGCGTTCTCCTGGGGTGCTCGCCCCACGTCTTCAGTCATGACTGTTCTATGCCCGCTGCGGGCGGCACTTATGCGTGCGATCCGAACATCAGTGCGAAGAAGATGGCGCCGCTGGTGACGAGGTTCAGTGGCAGCCGCAGCAGGCTGCGCCGAGTCCACCGCACCGCCGCCGCTTCGTCGACGGCGGCGGGGTCGGTCCGCTCGAACTCGGCCGCCTTGGGGATCACGTCGAGCAGCGACCAGATCCGCGCCGCGGCGTGCGTGGCCAGCGCGACGAGCAGCGGGTACCGCATCTCGGGTCGCCCCCACGCCGCGATCACCGACATCACGAGCAGCACCGCGAACGCGACGTGCGCCGGAAGCCAGAACCGCCGCCGGGAGATGCCGCCGTTGCGCTGCTGAACGATGCCGGGCCGCTTGGGCCAGAACGGGTCGATCGCGAGGTGCTCATAGAGTCCGCCGCCGAGCAGAATGCCGGAGAACAACGCGGTGGTGGCGATCAGGACGAGCGTCGGGGTCCACACGCGGTCCCATTATCCCGGCTCATCGCGGCTCGTCCGGTGCGCTGAGATACCGCTGGACCGTCGGCGCCAGCCAGGCCACCACCTCGTCGCGGGTCATGTCGACGACCGGGGGCAGCCGCAGGACGTAGCGGCACAGCGCCAGCCCGAGCATCTGGGTGGCGATCAGAGCGGCCCGCCGGGCGGGTGCCGTCGGCCCCATCTTCGTCAGCGCGGGCAGCAGCTGCGCGCTGAAGATCTCCCGCATGCGTTGCGCGGCATCGCTGTTCGTCGTGCTGGAGCGCAGTAGCACGACGAGCGCCTCGTCGCGCTCCCACCGGTCGACGAAGTGGCCGACCAGCAGCTTGCCGAGTTCGTCCGGCGCGACGTGGGCGACATCGGGCAGGTCCAGGTCGAAGTCCGCCGCCGCGGCGAACAGCTGGTCCTTGCTTCCGAAGTACCGCATCACCATCGACGGGTCGATGTTCGCGTCCGCGGCGATCGCCCGGATGGTGGCCCGCTCGAACCCCGACGCGGCGAATCGCTCGCGGGCGGCGGCGAGGATCACCGCCTTCGTCTCGACCGATGATCTACGCATGCCAACAAGTGTAGGCCAACAACTGTTGACTTTGTCGGCCGACAGGCGCACAGTTATGCCAACAAGCGTTGGCATTAAGCGAAGGAGCGGGCCATGAACAACACCGACGTCCTCATCGTGGGAGCCGGTCCGAGCGGACTGACACTGGCTGCGTCGCTGCTGCGACGCGGTGTGCGGACCACCATCGTCGATCGGCAGGCCGCGGGGGCCAACACCTCACGGGCCGCCGCCGTCAACGCCCGCACCTTGGAAGTGCTCGAGGATCTCGACGTGTCGCGCCGCCTGGTCAAGCAGGGGGTGCAGGCGCCGCGCTTCTCCATCCGCGACCGCGCCCGCACACTGATCCCGATCGACTTCAGCGTCCTGCCGTCGGCCTACCCTTACACCCTGCTCGTTCCGCAGAGCACCACCGAGCAGGTGCTGCTCGACCGGCTCGTCGAGCTGGGCGGCACGGTCATCCGGCCGAAGACCCTCGAGTCGGTCACCCAGGACGCCGACGGGGTGACGGCGGTGTTCGACGACGGCGACGTGCTGCGCGCCCGCTACGTCGTCGGCGCCGACGGGATCCACAGCACCGTGCGCGAACACGCAGGCATCGGCTTCACCGGCGGCGCCTACGACGAATCCTTCGTGCTCGCCGACGTCCGGCTGACCGGTGACGCGCCGGAAGAGGAGGTCGTGTTGTTCTGGGCGACGGCCGGGCTCACGGTGGTGGCACCGCTGCCCGACGGCTCCTTCCGGATCGTCGCCCCGGTCGCCGACGCACCCGCGGAACCGTCGGTCGCGTTCGTCCAGCAGCTCCTCGACGAGCGCGGCGCAGGCAATGTGCGGGTCACCGAGGTGGCCTGGGGTTCCCGGTTCCGCATCCAGCACCGGGTGGCCGACACCTACCGGGCCGGCCGGCTGCTGCTGGTGGGCGACGCCGCACACGTACACAGTCCCGCGGGCGGGCAGGGCATGAACCTGGGCATCCAGGACGCGGTCGCGCTGGCCGCCGCACTCGCCGCGGTGCTCGAAGGCGGATCGCCCGCGCTGCTCGACGACTACAGCGACACCCGCAGGCCCATCGCCCAGGATGTCGTCACCCTGACCGACCGGCTGACCCGGCTGGCCACCCTGCCCCGCGCCCTGCGCCCGGTACGCAACACGGCGATGAGCCTGGCCGGCCGGATCCCCGCGGTGCGGCGCGCACTGGCGTGGCGACTGTCCGGCCTGGTGTACCGCTAACCGTCCAGGCCGAGGACGCGCACGCTCTCCTCACGCATCTCGACCTTGCGCACCTTGCCGGTGACGGTCATCGGGAACTCGTCGACGACGTGCACGTACCGCGGGATCTTGTAGTGCGCCAGCTTGTTCCGGGCGAAGGACCGCACCGCGTCGGCGTCGAGCGCGGCGCGGCCCGCCTTCATCCGGATCCACGCGCAGATCTCCTCGCCGTATTTCTCGTCGGGAACCCCCACCACCTGGGCGTCCTCGATGTCGGGATGGGTGAAGAGGAACTCCTCGATCTCGCGCGGATAGACGTTCTCACCACCGCGGATCACCATGTCCTTGATCCGGCCGACGACGTTGCAGTACCCGTCCTCTCGCATGACGGCGAGGTCGCCGGTGTGCATCCAGCCCTCGGCGTCGATCGCCTCGGCCGTCTTCGCGTCGTCGTCCCAGTAGCCGATCATCACCGAGTAGCCCCGCGTGCAGAACTCCCCCGTCTCGCCCCGGTCCAGGGCCTCGCCGCTGCCGGGGTCGACGATCTTCACCTCGACGTGTGGATGCGCCCGGCCGATCGACGCGGTGCGCCGTTCGAGGTCGTCGTCGATCAGCGTCTGGCACGACACCGGCGACGTCTCCGTCATGCCGTAGGCGATCGCCACCTCCGCCATGTTCATGTCGGCCACGCACCGTTTCATCACCTCGACCGGGCACACCGAACCGGCCATGATCCCGGTGCGCAGCGACGACAGGTCGGTGTTCGCGAAGTCGGGATGGCCGAGCATCGCGATGAACATCGTCGGCACGCCGTACACGCCGGTGCACCGCTCCTGTTCGATCGCGGCGAGGGTGAGGCCGGGGTCGAAGCCGGGCGCCGGGATCACCATCGTGGTGCCGTGCGCGGTGCACCCGAGGTTCCCCATCACCATGCCGAAGCAGTGGTAGAAGGGCACCGGAATGCACAACCGGTCCTGTGGCCCCAGATTGATCAACTCCGTGGCGAAGTAGCCGTTGTTGAGGATGTTGCGGTGTGACAGCGTCGCGCCCTTCGGGAAACCCGTTGTGCCCGAGGTGTACTGGATGTTGATCGGGTCGCGGTTGTCCAGCTGCGCCATCCGGTCCCGCACCGCGTCGACGGCGACCCCCTGCTGCTCATGCAGGGCGGTCCACTCGTCAGTGCCCAGGAACAGCACGTCCCGCAACGCCCGGCAGCCGGGGCGCACCTCGTCGACCATGGCGCGGTAGTCCGAGGACTTGAACGACGTCGCGGCGATCAGCGTGCGCACCCCGGACTGCTCGAGCACATAGGCCAGTTCGTGTGTGCGATAGGCGGGATTGATGTTGACCAGGATGGCGCCGATCTTCGCCGCGGCGTACTGCACGATCGTCCACTCCGCGCAGTTCGGCGCCCAGATCCCGACCCGGTCGCCCTTCTCCACGCCGAGGCCGATGAAACCGGCGGCGGTGCGGTCGATCTCGTCGTTCAGCTCGGCATAGGTCCAGCGCCTGCCGGTGACCACCTCGACAAGCGCTTCGACGTCGGGATGCGCCTGCGCGGTCCGCTCGAAGTTGGTCCCGATCGTCTCCTCGAGCAGAGCGATGTCGGTGGGTCCGCGGTCATAGGCTTCCATGCCGCTATGGTCTACGTCACAGCCGCCGACCGCCACCCCCTGCCGGTCGGGTAAGCACGAGGAGTGGTTGCCGTTCACCCGTTCCGCATCGCCGTTACCGACGCCGCTCTCACCGATCTGCGGACGAGGCTCGCCAACACCAGGTGGCCGGAGAACGAGACCGTCGACGACTGGAGCCAGGGCGTCCCGCTGGCCTACACCCGTGAACTCGCCGGCTACTGGGCCGACCGCTACGACTGGCGCGCCCGCGAGGCCGCGCTCAACCGGTTCGACCAGTTCACCACCGACGTCGACGGGCTCGAGATCCACTTCATCCATCAGCGGTCCTCCCGCGACGGCGCGTTCCCGCTGCTGATCACGCACGGCTGGCCCGGGTCGATCGTGGAGTTCCACAAGGTGATCGAGCCGCTCAACGCCGCGGGCTTCGACGTCGTGTGCCCGTCGCTGCCGGGATACGGCTTCTCCGGCAAGCCGACCGGCACCGGGTGGGGCATCGAGCGGATCGCCGTCGCGTGGGACACGCTGATGGGCCGGCTCGGGTACGACCGCTACGGCGCGCAGGGCGGCGACTGGGGCGCCGCGGTGACCACGCAGATCGGCCGCAACGTCGGGTCATGCGTCGGCATCCACCTGAACATGCCGATCGGCAGGCCGCCGAAGGACCTCTCCGACGCCACCGAGGAGGAGCAGCGGGCGCTCGCCCGCGTCGCCGAGCACCAGCGCTGGGGCACCGGCTACTCCAAGGAGCAGTCCACCCGGCCGCAGACCGTGGGCTACGGCCTGGTCGACTCGCCGGTCGGCCAACTGGCCTGGATCGTCGAGAAGTTCTGGGCGTGGACCGACTGCGACGGGCACCCCGAGAACGCCGTCGGCCGCGACGAGATGCTCGACAACGTGATGCTGTACTGGCTCACCGCGTCGGCGGCGTCCTCGGCACGGCTGTACTGGGAGAGCTTCAACAGCTTCGGCGGCGGCGACCCGGTCACCCTGCCGACCGGTGTGGCGTCCTTCCCGAAGGAGATCCTGCAGTCGTCGCGCCGGTGGTGCGAGCCGAACTACAACATCACCCACTGGACGACGATGCCCCGCGGCGGACACTTCGCCGCGCTCGAACAGCCCGAGTTGTTCGTCGACGACGTGACCGCGTTCTTCGACACGGTCCGCTGAATGACGCCGACTACCTGGTGATCGGGGCGGGCGGCTCAACATCCTCAGGGCGAGATTGACGTCACGCAGCAGAAGTGCGAGAACGGTGCGACGTCACGTCGATCTCACGGTCGGTACGCGCCTCACGCGCCGCCCGGCCGGCTCGGCGAGTGTCGGGCTTCGACGCGTCTACGCCCCGCCGCCGCCAGGCGTCGGCGACCCGGCCCAGGATGTCGTCGACCGGATCCTCGGCGATCACGCGGATGACGATCCAACCCGCGGCTTCCAAGCGACGCACCCGCCGTTGATCTTTCACGTAACGGGCGCGACTGGTGCGGTGGTAGTCGCCGTCGTAATCCACGGCGATCTTGAGGCGCTTCCAGCCCATGTCGACGACGCCGATCAGACCCTCGGCGTCGTAGACGGGTATCTGCGTTTCGGGTGTCGGATAGCCGGCATCGATCAGCAACAGCCGCAGCCAGGTCTCCTTGGGTGAATCGGCGCCGCCGTCGACCAGGGGCAGCGCGACGCGCAAAGCATTGAGACCGCGGGCGCGGGGATAGCGCTTCGCCAGTATCAGAACCTCTTCGGTGGAGAAGCGGCAAGACCACATCAGCGCATCGAGTCGCGCGACCGCCTCGTTCCTCGGGAGTCGACGGCCCAGGTCGAATGCCGTACGCGCATTGGAGGTCACCGGTATTCGCCCGAAACGAGTGACCTCATCGTCACCGAGGGCGTCGTTGCGCGTCAGGATGCCTTCGGGTGGCCGGCCATGCCGCCAGATCAACTCGATCGGTATGTCGTCGTCGATGTAACTCGCTCCCCACATCTTCGATGCCGCCAATCCTGCCACCACCGCCCGCCGGTCGGACCAGAGCCAGGCGCCGTAGATGCGGTCGCGCAACGACAACGTGGCAGCCTTCTCGCAGTAGACGTCCGGGAACATCCGGCGGTGCCAACGCTGCAGCTCATATCTCGTGACAGCACCCTTGGCCAACGCTTCGCTACCGCGGAAGATCCTCCCCATGACGAGATGCTGGCATCAGCCACCGACAGCGGCGTGACATTGACGCCACGCAGTAGAAAGCCAAGAGAGGTGCTGCGTCACGTCAATCTCACGCAGCGAGCAACGACGGCTCAGGCGAGCGAGTCCTGCCACGCCCGGTGCAGCGTCGCGTAACGCCCGTCGCGGGTGATGAGCTCGGCGGGCGGACCGTCTTCGACGATCTCCCCGTGCTCGAGCACCAGCACGCGGTCGGCGATCTCCACCGTCGAGAGCCGGTGCGCGATCACCAGCGCGGTGCGGTCGGAGAGCACGGTCTCCAACGCCCGCTGCACCATTCGCTCACTCGGGATGTCCAGCGACGACGTCGCCTCGTCGAGGATCAGCACCGCCGGGTCGGCCAGGAACGCCCGCGCGAACGCCACCAGCTGCCGCTGTCCCGCGGACAACCGGCCGCCCCGCTTGGCCACATCGGTGTCGTACCCCTCGGGCAGCGTGGCGACGACCCGGTCGGCGCCGACGGCGACCGCCGCGGCCCGCACCTCCTCGTCGGTGGCCTCGGGCTTACCGAAGCGGATGTTGTCGGCGACGGTGCCCTCGAACATGAAGTTCTCCTGGGTCACCATCACCACGTGGCGGCGCAGTTCGCTCTGCGAGAGGTTCCGCAGGTCGACCCCGTCGAGCGTCACCGCCCCCGACGTCGGGTCGTAGAACCGGGCGATCAGCTTCGCGATCGTCGTCTTGCCCGCACCCGTCGTGCCCACCAGCGCGACGGTCTGCCCCGCAGGCACGTCGAGATTCAGCCCGGGCAGCACCGGCCGGCCCTCGGTGTACTCGAATTCGACGTCGGAGAAGGCGATCTCACCCCGCACCCGGTCCAGGCGCACCGGGTCCTCCGGGTCCGCGATGCCGGGCTTCTCGGCCAGCACCCCGGCCAGCTTCTCCAGCGCCGACGACGCCGACTGGAAGGTGTTGAAGAACTGCGAGATCTCCTGCATCGGCTCGAAGAACATCCGCAGGTACAGCAGGAACGCGGTCAGCGTGCCGATCGTCATCTCGCCGTGCAGCACCCGGTAGCCGCCGTAGAGCAGCACCACACCGGTGGTCACGTTGCCGACCAGCTTCACCCCGGGCATGAAGATCGCGAGCAGCTTGAACGTCTTCTCGTTGATCTCGCGGTACTCGTCGGCGATGTCCTCGAAGATCTCCTGGTTGCGCGGTTCGCGGCGGTAGGCCTGCACGGCCTTGATGCCCGTCATCGTCTCGACGAACTGCACGATCACCAGCGCCGCGCTCTCGCGCACCTTGCGGTAGGTCTTGGCGGACTCGGTGCGGAACCACCACACCAGCGCGACCAGCAGCGGGAACGCCGCCAGGCACATCAGGCCCAGCTTCACGTCGAGCACGACGAGCAGCACGGACGTGCCGACCAGCGTCAGCACGGCGGTGATCAGCGAGTCGAACCCGGTCTCCAGCATGTCCTGGATGGCCTCGACGTCGTTGGTCGACCGGCTGACCACCCGGCCCGAGGTGTAGCGGTCGTGGAACCGGATGTCGAGCCGCTGGAAGTGCCGGAACACCCTGCGCCGCAACTCGAGCAGCACCTTCTGGCCGACGCGGCCGGAGCGGCGCAGAAAGAACATCCGGCTGACGGCCTGCACCACCACGACGACGCCCAGCGACGCGACGATGAGCATCAGCTCGCGCGCGGACCCGCCGTCGACGATCGGCGGGATGCCGTGGTCGATGCCACGCTGCACGAGCAGAGGCACCGACAGCCGGGCGGCGTTCTCCACCACCACGACCAGCGCCAGCAGCCCGACCGTCAGGCGGTAGGGCCGCAGCAGCGAGCCCAGCAGCGCGCGGGCCTCACGGCGCCGCGGCACGTTCTCGTCGATCGGCAGGTCGTCGTCGCCGCTCTCCTTGACCCGTCCGCGCCAGTCCGTGACGGTCATCGCGCCTCGGCCTCCGACGTCACGAAAGGCCGCTCCGCACAGGCGTCGTCGGTGGCTTCCTGCTCCTCGTAGGCGCGGTCGAGGCGGCGCCGGTCCTCGTCGTCCTGCCAGGCGCAGCTGCGCTCGGCGCCGTCGTCGAGCTGGTCGTCGTCGGCGGCCAGCAGGTAGCGGTACTGCGGCACGTCGGCCAGCAGTTCGGCGTGCGTGCCGATGTGGGTGATGGTGCCGCCGTCCTCGGTGCGGCCGATGAGCGCGACCTTGTCGGCAAGCAGCACGGTGGACGCACGGTGCGCGACGACGATGCCCGTCACCGAGTGCAGCACCCGGCCCAGCGCCTCGGTGACCACCGCCTCGGTGTGCATGTCGAGCGCCGAGAGCGTGTCGTCGAGCACCAGGATCTTCGGCCCCGCCAGGATCGCCCTGGCCAGCGACAGCCGTTGGCGCTGCCCGCCGGACAGACTCATGCCCTGCTCGCCGATGCGGGTGTCCAGGCCGAACGGCAGGTCGTAGACGAACTGCGCGGCGGCGACCTCGACGGCCTCGGCCAACTGCTCGTCGGTGGCGTCCGGGCGGCCCAGCCGCAGGTTCTCGGCGACCGACATGGAGAACAGCGTCGGGTCCTCGAACGCGGTGGCCACCGCCTCGCGCAGCGCGGGCAGTGACAGCTCGCGGATGTCGCGGCCGTCGATGCGGATCGACCCCTCGCTGACGTCGTAGAGCCGCGACAGCAGCGCGGCCAGCACCGACTTGCCCGAGCCGGTCGGGCCGACGAGGGCCAGCGTCTCCCCCGGTTCGACGGTCGCGCTGACGTGCCGGAGCGTCCACTCCTCGCTGTCGGGGAACCGGAAGCCGACGTCGACCAGTTCCAGGCGCCCGCCGCGCGGCGCCGCATCGGCCGGGCCGTCGGTGATCTCCCGTGGCGCGTCGAAGATCTCGGCGATGCGGTTCGCGGCGGTGAACGACTCCTGCGTCATCGACAGCAGGAAGCCCAGCGAGGCGATCGGCCACACCAGCGACAGCATCATCGTGATGAACGCGACCAGCGTGCCCAGGGTGACGTGCCCCTCGCCTGCGGCGTAGGCGCCGAAACCCAGCACCACGATCAGCGTCAGGTTCGGGATGATCTCGAGCAGCGTCCAGAACTTCGCCGACACCCCAACGCGCTTGACCTGGGTGTCGTACAGGTCGGTCAGCTGCCGGTCGAAGCGGTCGTAGACGTAGTCCTCGCGGCCGAAGGACTTGACCACCCGCAGGCCGAGTGCCGCCTCCTCGACGTGGGTGGCGACGTGGCCGGACTGGTCCTGCGCCAGCCGCGACAGTCGCGTGTAGGACTGCTGGAAGTGCAGCACGATCAACGTGATCGGGACGATCGAGACCAGCACGACGACACCGAGCGGCCAGTACATCGACAGTAGGATCGCCGTCACCACGGTGATCTGCAGGAGGTTCAGCACCAGGAACAGCAGTCCGAACGACATGAAGCGGCGAATCGTGCTCAGGTCGTTCATCATCCGCGACAACAACTGCCCGGACTGCCAGCGGCCGTGGAAGCTCATCGGCAGGATCTGCAGGCGCGCGTAGAGATCCTTGCGGATGTCGGCCTCGACGCCCATGGTGGCGCGCGAGCTCAGCCAGCGTCGGATGAACCACAGCACGGCCTCGGTGATGCCGATGCCCATCGCCGCGGCGCCGAGCAGCCACAGCCCCTGCTGGTCCTGATGGCGCACCGGGCCGTCGATCACCGCCTTGGTCATCAGCGGGATCGACACCGTGGCTCCAAGGCTCGCTATCGCGATGACCACCATCGCCGTCCACCGCGCCCGGTAGGGCAGCAGGTACGGCAACAGCCGCCACAGGTCCGAACTCGCCCGTGGCCGCGCGGGCGGCGGTGCGATCGCGGGCACCGAGTTCACGGGTTCACTCACTTAGAGAATCTTCCCATCTCACGCAAACCAATAACCCGCCGTGCGTCGAACGTCACGCGGCGACCCCGGCGTCCTGCGGGCCGAACTGCGTCT
>NZ_JAUMSQ010000282.1:0-3862 GCF_030519285.1 Mycolicibacterium arseniciresistens | reverse complement strand
GGGGGCGGCGGCGGTGGCATCCCCTCGGCGCGACGACGCGGTCCACGGGTCTCGTCCGGCCGATGACGGCGGCCGTTGACCGACTCGGTCTCCGAGGGCCGACGGTGCGCGCCTCCTGGCGGCGGTGGTGCCCAGTCCGGCTCAGGCGGCTGCGGCTCGGCCGGCACGTCGATGATCGGGCTCTCCTCGGTGCGCGGGTCGCGGTCGTCGGCGTCGTCGTCGAAGGAGAGCGGGAAGTCGGAGACCCGCCCGGTGGTCTCCGAATCGCGGGCCCAGTCCGCGAAGGCGCGCACCGTGGTGCGCTCACCCTCGATCGCGGGCCGGTGGTTGAGGTCGGTGTCGAACAGGATCTCCAGATTGGTCCGCAGCGCCGCCAGTTCGGCGCGCAGCGCGGCGACCTCGTCGGCGGACTGCGCGCGCAGCTCCGACGCGAGTTCACGGCGCAGCTGCGTCTCGACTGTCAGCTCGTATTCGCGGCGTGCCGAGATCTCCCGATCCAGCTGCAGGTCGTAGACGAGTTTGAGGTCACGGGCCTTCGCCTGGTCGGCGTCGCTCTGCCTGCGGTAGATGACCGAGACGAATGCGGCCGCGACGGCCGCCCAGAGCGCGAGGATCACGGCGAGCTTCAGCAGTTCCACCCGATTGGTGAAAACCAGCGCCGAACTCGCCAGAATGGCGAGCACCAGCAACACCGTCAACAGCACCCACCCCGGCCTGCGGCCGCCGCGCCGGGTGCGCGCGCCGCGGGACAGAACGGTCATGGGGCGACTGTACCCGCCACAGGTCACTCAGCGTGTCGACCATCCGGCGATTCGGCGCGTCGTCGCGGGCGTGATGTCAGCCGGAGGCGTTGTCGCCGTTGTCCGGCGGCTCCAGCGGGGACCTGCAGCAATGCTGCAGCCACAATCCGGCGACGGCGAGTGCCAGCGCGCTCACCGCGGCGACCACGATTCCTGCCGTGTCGTCGTCCGCCGCCTGCAGCGCCCCGCGCTGCGGGAGCACCTGCACCAGCACGCCGAGCCACCAGCCCGTGACCAGCGCTCCCACCCAGGCCGACGCCTTGGCGATGGTCACCGAGCGGGCGACGGCCAGCGGGTGCAGCCGTCCGGCACCGTCGCCGATCTCGTTTTCCCTGATCTTGGCCCGCACATAGAAGGCCCACCCCCCGACGGCGATCGCCACAGCGAGCAACGACAGCCCGCTCCACACGGTGACCGGAGGGAAGGATCGGGGATACCCGACTGCGGCGGCGAGGTAACCGGCCACGGCTGCGGCCACCGCGGCGAGCGCCAGGTCCCGCAGCCTGGTCGGCCCCATCAGGCGGTACCGGTGCGCAGCACGAACTCCGTCAGCGCCACCCCGTCGCGCTCGGCCGGGTCGATCTCCGCAAGCAGCCGCGCCACCGGCCGCTTCTCGCCCGACACCGTCAGCGTCGCCTCCGAATCCACCGCCAGCCAGGGGATCAGCACGAACGCCCGCAGATGCGCCAGCGGATGCGGCAGCGTCAGCCCGTCGTCGCGCGACGTCACCTCGGTGTCGCCGTCGTGGCAGGTGACCAGGTCCACGTCGAGGGTGCGCGGCCCCCAGCGCTGACCGCGGACGCGGCCTGCGGCCTCTTCGAGCTGCTGGCCGCGGCGCAGCCAACCGTGGCCGTCGAGGGCGGGGTCGTCGGCGACCAGCACCGCGTTGAGGAACGGCCCCTGCTCGACACCGCCCCACGCCTCGGTCTCGTACACCGGCGACACCGCGCGGACCGCGTCGCCGAGGCCGTCGACCACCGACTGCAGCCGCCCGAGCCGGTCGCCGAGATTCGACCCGATCGACAAGACGACACGAGTCATGCCCGTCCCGCCCGCCGCGACCGCCTGGCCACCACCGCCACGTCGCCGAACGTCAGCGGGATCGGCGCCGACGGCTTGTGCACCACCACCTCGACGGCATGGATGCGCTCGTCGGCCATCACGTCGTCGGCGATCTCGGCGGCCACCGTCTCGATCAGGTTGCGCGGCGGCCCGGAGACGATGTCGGCGGCGCGCTGTGCCAGGCCGCCGTAGTCCAGGGTGTCGGCGAGGTCGTCGCTCGCCGCGGCGGCCGCCAGGTCCATCCAGACGGTGATGTCGACCACGAAGTCCTGGCCGTCCTGCCGTTCATGGTCGTACACACCGTGGTTACCGCGAATAGTCAAGCCGCGCAGTTCGATTCGATCAGTCATCCCGCTCCGTCCAGGCCTGCAGCACCTTCAACGCATCGACCGAGGCACGCACGTCGTGCACCCGTACCCCCCACGCGCCGTGCAGCCCGGCCAGTGCGGACACCACGGCGGTGGCGGTCTCCCGCCCGTCCGGCGGTCGCGGTTCCCCGTCGGCGCCGGCCAACAGGGTGCCCAGGAAACGCTTGCGCGACGCGCCGACCAGCACCGGGATCCCGGTCGCGACGAACTCGGGCAGCGCGCGCAGCAGCGCCCAATTGTGTTGCGCGGTCTTGGCGAACCCGAGGCCGGGGTCGATGACCAGCTTCGCGGGATCCACCCCGGCGGCGACGGCGGCGTCGACGGCGGCGAGCAGCTCGGCGCGGACCGCGGCGACCACGTCGCCGTACGGCGGCACCTCGTGTGGCCGCTCCGCGTGCACCGACCGCCAGTGCATCAACACCCACGGCACCCCGGCCTGCGCGATCAGCGGCGCCATGTCCGGGTCGGCCCGGCCGCCGGACACGTCGTTGACGATCCGCGCTCCGTGCTCCAGCGCGAGCTCGGCCACCTTCGCGTGCATGGTGTCGATGCTGACCGTGATGCCCTGGGCGACAAGGCCGTCGATCACCGGCAGTACCCGGCCGGCCTCGACCTCCGGGTCGACACGGGTGGCGCCCGGGCGGGTCGACTCACCCCCGACGTCGACGATCGCCGCACCCTCGGCGGCCAGCGCCAACCCGTGCTCGACGGCCCGCTCGCGGTCGAGGAACAGGCCGCCGTCGGAGAAGGAGTCGTCGGTGACGTTGACGACGCCCATCACCTGTACGTGCGTCCCGCCGGTGACCGGGACCGGAAGGCCGGGTGAACTCACTTGCGCAGGATGAGATCCAGCGCCTCGGCGCGAGATGCCTTGTCGGTCTTGAACTGTCCGCGCACCGCCGAGGTGGTGGTGACGGCGCCGGGCTTGCGGATGCCGCGCATCGCCATGCAGAGGTGTTCGGCCTCGATCACCACGATGGCGCCGCGCGGGTCGAGCTTGCGCATCAGGGCGTCGGCGATCTGGGTGGTGAGCCGTTCCTGTACCTGCGGCCGCTTGGCGTACAGGTCGACGACGCGGGCCAGTTTCGACAGCCCGGTCACCCGGCCGTCCTCACCGGGGATGTAACCGACGTGGGCCACCCCGTGGAAGGCGACCAGGTGGTGCTCGCATGTCGAGTACATCGGAATGTCCTTGACCAGCACCATCTCGTCGTGCTGCTCGTCGAACGTGGTGTTCAGCACGTCGTCGGGGTTGGTGTGCAATCCGGCGAACATCTCCCGGTACGCGCGCGCCACCCGCGCCGGGGTGTCGGCCAGGCCGTGCCGGTCGGGGTCCTCCCCGATAGCGATCAGCAGTTCCCGGACCGCGGCTACGGCGCGCTCCTCATCGAATTCGACGCCGGTGGCCGTCGAGTTGTGCGACCGCGTCATCGGGGCCTCCCGTTGTGAAGTTGTCGTCAGTTCTGGGTCGGTGGATTGGGCCGGCCGGCGTCACGCGCCTGCTGATCCTCGGGGCCACTCGCCTGTGGGCCGGCCTGCCCGGGCGGCGGGTAGTTCGGGTACGGCGGCGGGTATGCCGGCGGATAGGCCTCCGGCCAGCCCGACGGGTGGGGCGGCGGCGGATACCAGTGG
>NZ_JAUMSQ010000281.1:0-7516 GCF_030519285.1 Mycolicibacterium arseniciresistens | reverse complement strand
CGGCGGCGGGTATGCCGGCGGATAGGCCTCCGGCCAGCCCGACGGGTGGGGCGGCGGCGGATACCAGTGGCCCTGCGGCTGGCTTCCCGGCGGACCGCCCGGCGGCCAGCCGGGTGCGTGCCAGCCGGCCGGCGCACCGTAATTCGGTTGCGTCGCAGCACCGTTCGCCGGTACGCCGTTGCCACCGCCGCCGTTGGTGCCCGCCGCGTTGCCGCCGTTCTTGGCGGCCGCCTCCTCGGCGGCCTTGGACGCCGCGGCGATCGCCGCCTTGAAGGCCGGCTCCTTGACCGGCGGGGGCCACTCCTCGCCGCGCTCGATGGCGAGCTCGCCGGGCGTCTTGATCGGCGGCTTGTCTGACGGGACGCGCCCACCGAAGTCGTCGAACATCGTCAGGCGGGGACGCTTCTTCACGTCACCGAAGATCTCGGCGAGCTCGACGCGGTGCAGCGTCTCCTTCTCCAGCAGTTCCCCGGCCAGGATGTCCAGCACGTCGCGGTACTCCGTGAGGATCTCCCACGCCTCGGTGTGGGCCGCCTCGATGAGCTTGCGCACCTCGTCATCGATGATCTGGGCGACCTCGTGGCTGTAATCCGCCTGCGTGCCCATCGTGCGGCCCAGGAACGGATCGCCGTGCTCGGTGCCGTACCGGACGGCGCCGAGCTTTGAGCTCATGCCGTACTCGGTGACCATCGCGCGGGCGATCTTGGTGGCCTGGTCGATGTCCGACGAGGCGCCGGTGGTGGGCTCGCGGAACACCAGTTCCTCGGCGGCGCGCCCACCCATCGCGAAGACGAGCCGGGCGATCATCTCCGAGCGCGTCATCAGGCCCTTGTCGTCCTCGGGCACTGACATGGCGTGACCGCCGGTGCGACCGCGGGCCAGGATCGTCACCTTGTAGATCGGCTCGATGTCGGGCATCGCCCAGGCCGCCAGCGTGTGCCCACCTTCGTGGTAGGCGGTGATCTTCTTCTCGTGCTCGCTGATGATGCGTCCCTTGCGGCGGGGTCCCCCGACCACCCGGTCGACCGCTTCTTCGAGTGCGGCGCCGGAGATGACGGTGCCGTTCTCGCGGGCGGTCAGCAGCGCCGCCTCGTTGATCACGTTGGCCAGGTCTGCGCCGGACATCCCGACGGTCCGCTTGGCCAGCCCGTCGAGGTCGGCGTCGGGAGCGATCGGCTTGCCCGCCGAGTGCACCTTGAGCACGGCGCGTCGCCCGGCGATGTCGGGGTTGGACACCGGGATCTGGCGGTCGAAGCGACCGGGTCGCAGCAGCGCCGGGTCGAGGATGTCGGGCCGGTTCGTGGCGGCGATCAGAATCACCCCGGCGCGTTCACCGAAGCCGTCCATCTCGACCAGCAGCTGGTTCAGCGTCTGCTCGCGCTCGTCGTGGCCGCCACCCATGCCGGCGCCGCGCTGGCGGCCGACCGCGTCGATCTCGTCGACGAAGATGATGCAGGGGCTGTTCTGCTTGGCCTGCTCGAACATGTCGCGCACGCGGGAGGCGCCGACACCGACGAACATCTCGACGAAGTCGGAGCCGGAGATCGTGAAGAACGGCACCCCGGCCTCGCCGGCGACGGCACGGGCCAGCAGCGTCTTGCCGGTGCCCGGCGGGCCGTAGAGCAGCACGCCCTTGGGGATCTTGGCGCCGAGCGCCTGGTAGCGGCTGGGGTTCTGCAGGAAGTCCTTGATCTCGTAGAGCTCCTCGACCGCCTCGTCGACGCCTGCGACGTCGGCGAACGTGGTGGTCGGCATGTCCTTGCCGAGCTGCTTGGCCTTCGACTTGCCGAACCCGAAGCCCATCCGCCCGCCGCTCTGCATGCGGGAGAACATCACGAACAGGCCGACGAGCAGCAGCAGCGGCAGCATGTAGATGAGCAGCGAGCCGAGCACGCTGCCCTGGTTCACCACCGTGTTGATCTTGACGTTCTTACCCTGCAGCGCCTCGAAGACCGTCACCCCGTACCCGGTGGGGTACTTGGTGATGATCTTGTCGCTGTCCTCGGTCTCGCCCTTGCCGCTCTTGAGGTCGAGTCGCAGTTGCTGTTCGCGGTCGTCGATCTGGGCGCTGTTGACGTTGCCCTCGTTGATCTGGGCGATCGCCACCGACGTGTCGACGGGTTTGTAGCCGCGGGTGTCGTCGCTGAAGTAGAAGAACGACCAGCCCAGCAGCAGCACGACCGCGATCACGGTCAGCGTGCGGATCACATTTTTCCGGTTCATCATTTTTCGGCCAGCGATGAGTCTGTCGGCCAGGTCCTTCCGATACGCGCAGCTGGGATCACTTCAGGCTACCGCTAGACCAACGTGCGGAAGTTCCCGACGGCCGACGGGTGACTTCGCGGGAGTTCTGGCTACACACGTCGCCAGAAGCCTTCCGCTGCCCGCCGCCCGTGTGCTTGGGTGAGCCGGTGGGCACCGACGCAACCACCCCGGCCGAACGTCTCGTCGACACCAACGGAGTTCGGCTGCGGGTGACGGAGGCCGGCGAGCGCGGCGCCCCGGTGGTGGTGCTGGCGCACGGCTTCCCGGAACTGGCCTACTCCTGGCGCCGTCAGATCCCGGTGCTGGCCGCCGCGGGTTACCACGTGCTGGCGCCCGATCAACGCGGGTACGGCGGGTCGTCGCGCCCGGCGGACGTGCAGGACTACGACGTCGTCCATCTCAGCGGCGACCTGATCGGACTGCTCGACGACGTCGGCGCCGACACCGCGGTGTTCGTCGGCCACGACTGGGGTTCCCCGGTGGTCAGCAACACCGCGCTGCTGCACCCCGACCGGGTGTCCGCCGTGGTGACCATGAGCGCGCCCCCGGTGCCGCGCTCCTCGGGGCCGCCCACCCAGATCTGGCGCCGCATCTTCGCCGACAACTTCTTCTACATCCTCTACTTCCAGGACGTCGGCCCGGCGGACACCGAGTTGAACGAGGATCCGGGCCGGACGATACGGCGCATGCTGGGCGGGCTGAAGAACCCGGCCGATGCGACCGCGCTGGTCGACATGGCGACACCCGACCAGCGGGGCTTCCTCGACCGCATCCCCGAGCCGGACGGCATCCCGGCGTGGATCAGCGAGGAGGAGATCGCGCACTACGTCGCGGAGTTCACCCGCACCGGATTCACCGGCGGCCTGAACTGGTACCGCAACTTCGACCGCAACTGGGAACTGACCGCCGACACCCCGGCGGCCACGATCGGGGTGCCGACCCTGTTCATCGCGGGCACCGCCGACCCGGTGCTGTCCTTCACCCCCCGCGACCGCATCGGTGACGTGGTCACCGGTCCGTTCCGCGAGATCCTCATCGACGGCGCAGGCCACTGGCTGCAGCAGGAACGCGCCGACGAGGTCAACGCCGCCCTGCTCGAATTCCTCGGAGGTCTGCCATGAACCGTCCCCTGAACTTCGGCGTCTTCATCACGCCGTTCCACCCGGTCGGCCAGTCCCCCACCGTCGCCCTCGAGTACGACCTCGAGCGCACCGTGGCGCTGGACCGGCTCGGCTACGACGAGGTGTGGTTCGGCGAGCACCACTCCGGCGGCTACGAGCTGATCGCCTGCCCGGAGGTGTTCATCGCCGCGGCGGCCGAGCGCACCAAGCACATCCGGCTCGGCACCGGCGTGGTGTCGCTGCCCTACCACCACCCGCTGATGGTCGCCGACCGCTGGGTGCTGCTCGACCACATGACCCGCGGCCGGGTGGTGTTCGGCACCGGGCCGGGCGCTCTGCCGTCGGACGCCTACATGATGGGAATCGACCCGGTGGACCAGCGCCGGATGATGCAGGAGTCACTCGAGGCGATCCTCGCGCTGTTCCGCGCCGGGCCCGACGAGCGCGTCACCCGCGAGACCGACTGGTTCACGCTGCGCGACGCCCAGTTGCACATCCGCCCCTACACCTGGCCCTACCCCGAGATCTCCACCGCGGCGATGGTGTCGCCGTCGGGTCCGCGGCTGGCCGGCCAGCACGGCACATCGCTGCTGTCGCTGTCGATGTCGGTGCCCGGCGGTTTCGCCGCGCTCGAGAACACCTGGGGTGTGGTCACCGAACAGGCGGCCAAGGCAGGCCGCGAGACCCCCGACCGGTCGGGCTGGCGGGTGCTGGGCATCTTCCACCTCGCCGACACCCGCGAGCAGGCCATCGAGGACTGCACCTACGGGCTGCAGGACTTCGCGAACTACTTCGGCGCCGCGGGCTTCGTCCCGCTCTCCAACACCGTCGACGGCGAGCAGCAGACGCCGCGGGAGTTCGTCGCCGAGTACGCCGCGGGAGGCAACTGCTGCATCGGCACCCCCGACGACGCCATCGCCTACATCACCGGCCTGCTCGAACAGTCCGGCGGCTTCGGCACACTGCTGCTGCTGGGCCACGACTGGGCGAATCCCGAAGCGACCTACCATTCCTATGAGTTGTTCGCCCGCAAGGTGATGCCGCACTTCAAGGGACAGCTGACCGCGCCGCAGGCATCGCACGAGTGGGCCAAGGGCATGCGCGACCAACTGCTCGGCAGCGCCGGGCAGGCCATCGTGAACGCCATCACCGCGCACACCGACGAGATGCAGGCCAAGAGCTGATGCGGGCGTCGGTGCTGCGCGACGGCCGCATGGTGCTGCGCGACGACGTCGCCGACCCGGTGCCCGGCCCCGGCCAGGTGCTCGTCGCGGTCAAAGCGTGCGGGATCTGCGGCTCCGACCTGCATTTCGCGCAGCACGGCGCCACCGTGCTGGAGTTGGGCGCCCAGCTGCAGGGCGCGCCGCTCGGCGGTGCGCCGCTCGACCTGTCCGCCGACGTGTTCCTGGGCCACGAGTTCAGCGCCGAAGTCCTCGAGGCAGGCCCGGACACCGACGCACCGGCTCCCGGCACCATCGTGACGTCGGTCCCGGTGCTGTTGTCCGGCAACGGTGTCGAGCCGATCTTCTCCTCCAACACCACGATCGGCGGCTACGCCGAACGCATGCTGCTCTCGGCGCCCCTGCTGCTCCCGGTGCCCAACGGACTCGACCCGCGGCACGCCGCGCTCACCGAGCCGGTGGCGGTCGGGCTGCACGCGGTGAACAGGTCGGCGATCGCCCCGGGCGAGGCGGCGCTGGTGGTGGGCTGCGGCCCGATCGGCGTGGCGATCATCGCGGCCCTACGCCACCGGGGCGTGGAACAGATTGTCGCATCGGACTTCTCGGCGATGCGCTGTGAACTCGCCGAGACCGTCGGGGCGCACCGGACGGTGGACCCGGCGCAGGAGTCGCCGTTCGACACCGTCGCACCCGCGGTCGTCTTCGAGGCCGTCGGCGCCCCGGGCATCATCAACGACGTGCTGCGCCGCGCCCCGGCCCGGACACGGCTGGTGGTCGCCGGGGTGTGCATGGAGGCCGACACCGTGCTGCCGTTCTTCGCCGCCGCCAAGGAGATCGCCATCCAGTTCGTGTTCGCCTACGACCCCGCCGAGTTCGCGGAATCCCTGCGCGCCATCGCCGAAGGCGCCATCGACGTGGCCCCGCTGATCACCGGCGAGGTGCCGCTCGACGCGGTCGGCGCCGCGTTCGACGACCTGGCGCACCCCGACCAGCACTGCAAGATCCTGGTGACACCCTGACGGTAGGGTGCCAGGCATGCCGATCGCCGTGCGCGCGAAGACCCTGTTGACCACCCTCGCCGCCGCCGCGCTGACCGTCGGAACGCTGTCGGCCTGCGACGCCACGGCGGGCCCCGCCGCGCCGGCGAACACCGACTCCCGTCAGGTCACCGTGGTCGGCGCCGGGCAGGTGCAGGGCACCCCGGACCTGTTGACCGCCAACGTCTCAATGGAGTTCATCGCGCCCGACGTCACCAGTGCGATGAACCAGTCCAGCGACCGGCAGCAGGCCGTCATCAACGCCCTCGTCGACGCGGGCATCGAGCGCAAGGACATCAACACCACGCAGGTCAGCCTGCAGCCGCAGTTCGGCCCGGACAGCGTCGACATCGCCGGCTACCGGGCCAGCAACTCGCTCGACGTCAAGATCCGCGACCTCGGCGCGGCGTCGCAGGCGCTGGCGCTGATCGTCAGCACCGGCGGCGACGCCGCGCGGATCAACTCGGTGAACTACTCGATCGAGGACGACTCGCAGTTCATCCGCGACGCGCGGGCGCGGGCGTTCGAGGACGCAAGGAGCCGCGCCGAGCAGTACGCCGACCTCTCGGGACTCGATCTCGGCGACGTCGTCTCGATCTCCGAGGTGGCCGGCGAGACGCCACCGGTGCCGATGCAGGCGCCGCGCGCGGCCATGGAGTCGGTGCCGCTGGAGCCGGGTCAGCAGTCCGTCGGCTTCACGGTGACCGTGGTGTGGGAGCTGTCCTAACCCGCAGGACTGATGTCGACGGGGATGCCGTTGAGCACCGCGGTGCCCGAGAGCGGGTCGAGCACCGCACCGTCGTTGAGCCGGTTGACGTTGACGCCCGGGCGCACGGCGGCGACGGCCAGCCGGGTGCCGAGCACGTCGTGACCCCAGCCGTGCGGTAGCGACACCACGCCGCGGCGGAGACCGTCGAACATCTCGACCGGCGCCTCCACCTCGCCGCCGGGCCCCTTGATCACCGCGTTGCCGGTGAGCCCGAGTGCGGCGGCGTCGGCCGGGTGGATCTGCAGCGTGCAGCGGTTGGTGCCGCCGGCGAGCGCGGGCAGGTTGTGCATCCAGCTGTTGTTGGAGCGCAGGTGCCTGCGGCCGATCAGGACGAAGTCCGCTTCGCGGCGTTGCAGCGAGTCCAGCAGCCGGCCGACGTCGGCGGCGAACGGCTCGGGTGCGAGTTCGACCTTGCCCGACGGCGTGCGCAGCACCTCGGTCAGCCGCGGCCGCAGTGGCCCGAGGTCGATCCCGTGCGGGTTGGCCCTGAGCCGGTCGAGCGTCAGCCCGTCGGGGCGGGCGCCGAACGCGTCGCCGTAGGGGCCGAGCCGCAGCATCATGTCGAGTCGGCGTTCGTAACCCGGGCCGGGTGTCAGCATCGCGGTCAGCTCGGCGGCGTCGCGGCCGGCGACGGACGAGTCGGGGTCGGCTGTCTCCCTGCCCAGCGTGGTCGCGATCACCTGGTCGTCGACCAGTCCGGGGTCGCCGTCTGGCGCCATCCCGTAGAGGATCAGCGCCAGCCGGGCCACGATCTCGACTTCGCCGGGCCTGCCGTCGGGCAGCGGCACCGCGGGCGGTGAGTACCGCGCGGTGTTGCGGACCGCCAGGTTGTTCAGCGCGACGTCGAAGTGGGCGGTCCGCGACGGCGGCGGTGGCGGCAGTATCACGTCGGCGTGCCGGGTGGTCTCGTTGAGGTACGGGTCGACGCTCAGCATGAAGCCGACGCCGTCGAGGGCGCGGCTCAGCCGGTCGCCGTCGGGTGCGGACAGCGCGGGGTTGCCCGCCACGGTGATCAGCGCCCGCACCTGGCCGTCGCCGGGCGTCTCGATCTCCTCGGCCAGCGCGGTGGCGGGCAGTTCGGACAGCGCCTCGGGATGCCCGGACACCCGGCTGTGCCAGCGGCCGGTGCGGAAGCCGCGGCCC
>NZ_JAUMSQ010000280.1:0-11391 GCF_030519285.1 Mycolicibacterium arseniciresistens | reverse complement strand
GCTCTCGGCGGCGGTGCGCAGGGCCTGCGCGTAACCGGCCACCCGGTCGGGCAGCCGGGCGAGGCGCCGGGCGATCAGTACCCAGTCGTCCTCGGTGTCGGTGGCCATCAGGTCGAACACGTCGCGCATGGACTGCAGCGGCGAGGCGATCACGTTGAGCTCGCCGAGGTCGAGCCCGGCGTCGTTCAGGTCGATCAGCACGCCGAGGCGCTCCCGCATGGCGGCAACGGTCACCCGGTCGGTCTCGTCGACGGGTGTCGCCCCGTCGAGCTCGCGCAGCGCGGCGCGGGCGGCCTCGGCGCGGGCGGTCACGCCGTCGGGGGAGTAGTCGGTGATGTCGTCGTCGTGCCCGACGATGCCCATTTCCGTTGCGGCGCAGGGATCGAGCGCCGCGACGGTGTCCAGGTAGCGCTCCGCGACGGTGTCGACGGCCGTGGCCGCCCTACCCAAGGTCGGTGGCGGCGAAGGTGTCGCAGGACGCCGGATCGCCGGTCCGGTAGCCCTCGGTGAACCACTTCTGCCGCTGCTCGGACGAACCGTGCGTCCATGCCTCGGGGTTGACCCGGCCGGTGGCGGCCTCCTGGATACGGTCGTCGCCGACGGCCGACGCGGCGGACAGCGCGTCGGCGATGTCCTTGTCGGTCAGCGGCTGCAGGTACGTCACATCGGTGCCCGGCTGCTTGGTGATCGCGGCGTAGTGCGCCCACACGCCGGCGTAGCAGTCGGCCTGCAGTTCGGTGCGCACTCCGCCGCCCGTCGGGCCCTCGGGATCCTGTTGGGCGCGCACCAGCGAACCCTGCAGTTGCTGGACGTGATGGCCGAACTCGTGGGCGACGACGTATTCCTGCGCCAACGGTCCACCGCTGGAACCGAACTGGTCTTTCAGCACGTCGAAGAACCCGACGTCGAAGTACGCCGTCTGGTCACCGGGGCAGTAGAACGGGCCGACCTCGCTGGACGCGGCTCCGCAGGCGGTGTTGACCTGCCCGGTGAACAGCTTCACCCGTGGCCGGGTGTAGTCCGGCAGCAGCTGCGGCCAGATGCCGTCCAGGGAGTTGGCCGTCGCGATCACCCGGCACTCGGCGATGCGGTTGGCGTCGGCGCCGGTGCGGCACTGGCTCGTGTCGAAGCCCTCCGCCTCGGCACCGGGTGCGCCCTGCTCCGGCATCACCGTGCTCGGGTCGACGCCGAGGAACAGCGCGAGGACGAGCACGATCAGGCCGAGCCCACCGCCACCGACCGCGATGCCGCGGCCCGGGCCGCGACCCCCTCCGCCGGTGGATGTGGTGCTCGTGTCGATCTGCATACCTTCGTTGAAGGTCATCGCACACCCCATCTGTACTGGCCGTGACGCTCGGCGATACGCCGCGTTCAGCTTGCCACACTACGATTCAGGCGTGTCCGTCGTCGCCGAAGTGCCCACCGTCGCGCACACGACGCTCGGCCGGCTGCGCGGCTCCACCGAGGGTGGCGTCGCGGTGTGGCGCGGGATCGAGTACGCCCGCCAGCCGGTCGGCGAGCGCAGGTTCACCGCGCCGCTGCCGCCGCGGCCGTGGACCGGGGTGCGCGATGCGGTGGAGCACGGACCGCTGCCGCCGCAGGGCCGGTCATTCGTCGGCGGCGGCCGCGACGACCCGAAGATCCGCGACGAGGCGTGCCTGACCCTGACGGTGTGGTCCCCGGCCCCGCTCCCCGGGGCCGCGCTGCCGGTGATGGTCTGGGTCCCGGGCGGCGCGTTCGTCTACGGCGCCGGCCAGCTTCAGCTCTACAACGGGTCGCGGCTGGCCGCCAACGGCAACGTCGTCGTGGTGAACGTGACCTACCGACTGGGCGTCTTCGGCGGCTTCGAGCTGGGCGACCTGGGCCACGGCTTCGACGACAATCTGTGCCTGCGCGACCAGATCGCAGCGCTGCGCTGGGTCCGTGACAACATCGCCGCGTTCGGAGGCGACCCGGATCACGTGACGGTGTTCGGCGAATCCGCGGGTGCGACGTCGGTGCTCGCCCTGCTGGCCAGCCCGGCCGCCCGCGGGTTGTTCAGCCGTGCGATCGCGCAGAGCCCGGCACTGCCGCTCATCGCCGACCGGGAGATCAGGGCGCGCCGGTCCGAGCGGTTCCTGCAACTGGTCGGCACCGGCCCGGCTTCGCTGAAGACCCTGCCGCAGCGGCAGTTACGCCGCGCGGCCGGTCAGCTGCAGCTGGAGAGCGCGGCCGAGAGCCCCACGCTCGCCTACGGGCTCACCCACGGTGTCGACCTGCTGCCGCAGCACCCGATCGACGCGGCCCGGGCCGGCGCCGTCGCCCCTGTGCCCTTGATCATCGGCACGAACAGCCACGAGGCGTCGATGTTCGCCTGGGGCAAACCGCCGATGCTGCCCACGACGATGGCCGGCGTCGAGGCCTACCTGCGCCGGCGGCCGCCGGAGGTGCACGACCGGCTGCTGGCCGCGTACCCGGAGTTCCCCCGCCGCCGCGCACTGATCGCGTTCGGCTCCGACGTCATGTTCGGCGCGCCGACGTGGGCGTTCGCCGACGCCTACAGCGCGCATGCGCCCACCTACGTCTACCGCTTCGACCACACCACCTGGACGCTGCGTGCACTGGGCCTCGGCGCCACGCACGGCAGCGAGATCGTGCACATCCAGCACAGCTACGCCTCCTACCTGGGCCGCAAGATCCATCCGCTGGGCAGGCGGGTGCAGCCGGCGGTGGGACGGCGGATGCAGAGCACCTGGCTGGACTTCGCCACCCGCGGCTGGGCGCCTGGGCAGGTGTGGCGCGAGGACTGGCCGCGCTACGACGCCGAGCAGCGCCGCACGCGGGTGATCCGTTCCGCCCGCGACGTGTCGGTCGACGACCCCGACGAGGTCCGCCGCAACGCCTGGGACGGGATGTACTAGGCGGCGGTCGGATACCGCTCGTCGGTGTAGCGGCGCAGGTTGTGCAGGAAGCGCTGGAACAGCCAACCCATGACGGGCTTGCCGAGCGTCATGCCCACCCGCGCCGCGACACCGTTAGGTTTCATGGCCATCACCCAGGTGAGGTGGCTGCCGGTGGGCGTCGGGACGACGCGGTAGTCCTCGGCGAACGCGGCGATGCTGCGGGTCGAGGCCTCGTTGAAGCGGAACGCCATATGGCTGAACGGCGTCCAGGCCAGGAACTCCTCGTCGCCGACGATGCCGCCCTGCATCTGCACCCGACGGGTGGTGCCCACGGCGCGCGGTTCGGGGCTGGTCCACGTCACCTTGGTGATCACCGTCGCCCACTGCGGCCACGACGTCTCGTCGGCAAGCACCTCGAACACCTGCTCCGGGGTGATCGCGAGGTCGACGGTGCTGACGAAGCGATACGGCGCCGAGTCGACGAACGTGAGGGAGACGCGCTCGCAGGGGAACATGGGCATACACCCTAGGGCACGGTGTCTAGCCGGGACCGTCGCTGGCCGCTGCGAGCAGGGGCACCAGCACGTCGCTGACCGGCGTCGCCACTCCGTAGCCCGCCGCCTTGCGGGCGATCACGCCGTTGCGGATGTCCCACTCCAGCGGCCGGTGTGCCTCGCGGTCGGTCAGCATCGAGGTGGTGATGTCGGGCGGCGACTGCCGCAGCATCCCGAGGATCTCGTCGGCCACGCCGTCGCCGAGGGTGGCGCCGTCCGCACGTGCCACCGCGAGGCACTCGGCGAGGTAGCGCCGCGCCAGCGCGTCGACGTCGTCGCGGCGGAACATCCCGGTCCGCCGGCCCGTGAGCACCATCAACCCGATGACGGCGTTCATCAGCAGCTTGTGCCAGGCCGCGGAGATGAAGTCCGGTTCGAGCTCCACGGTCATCCCGGTGGGCCGCAGCAGGTCGGCGAGTGTGCCGGCCGCCGGGGTGTCGGGCAGCACGAGCCGCGCGTCGGTGCGCAGCCGGACCCAGCCCTGCGCCTGCACCTCCGCCGAGATCCACACCGCGGCGGGCACCACCGTCGCCGCCGGGCAGTACCTGCCCACCCGCTCGGTCTGCTCGACCCCGTTCTGCAGCGCGCAGACCACGGTGTTCTCGTCGGCCAGCCGGGCCAGCCACTGGCCGGCCTGTTCGTTCTGGGTGTCCTTGACGGCCAGCAGCACGACGTCGACCGCCGCCTCGACGGCGGTGGGATCGGTGTGCACCGGCCCGGGCACGACGATCGGGTCCCGATCGTCGCGGCGCACCTCGACGCCGTCACGGGCGCTGCGGCCGCACAGCAGCACCGGCTGGCCTGCGGCGTGCAGGTAGGCGGCGACGGTGGCGCCGATGGCCCCGGGACCGATGACCGCGACGCGTGTGCCCATACGCGCCAAGCTACCGACGCGGGTGCCACCACTACACTGTGGCGGTCGTCTTGTCAGGCAACCCCCAGGAGATTTCGTGCTGCGCAGTCATGCCGCCGGTTCGTTGCGGCCCGCCGACACCGGTCAGACGGTGACGCTGGCCGGCTGGGTGGCGCGCCGGCGCGACCACGGCGGCGTCATCTTCATCGATCTGCGCGACGCGTCCGGGGTGACCCAGGTGGTCTTCCGCGAGGCGGGGGTGCTCGAGGCAGCCCACCGGTTGCGGGCCGAGTTCTGCGTCGCCGTCGAGGGCGTGGTGGAGACCCGGCCCGAGGGCAACGCGAACGCCGAGATCGCGACCGGTGAGATCGAGGTGAACGCCACCTCTCTCACCGTGCTGAGCGAGAGCGCACCGCTGCCGTTCCAGCTCGACGAGGTCGCCGGCGAAGAGGCGCGGCTGCGGTACCGCTACCTCGACCTGCGCCGCGAGGGGCCGGGCCAGGCGATCCGGTTGCGGTCGCGGGTCAACGCCGCCGCCCGCGCGGTGCTCGCCGAGCGCGACTTCGTGGAGATCGAGACGCCGACGATGACGCGGTCGACGCCGGAGGGGGCGCGCGACTTCCTGGTGCCTGCCCGGCTGCAGCCCGGCTCGTTCTACGCGCTGCCGCAGAGCCCGCAGCTGTTCAAGCAGCTGCTGATGGTGGCGGGCATGGAGCGCTACTACCAGATCGCCCGCTGTTACCGCGACGAGGACTTCCGGGCCGACCGGCAGCCGGAGTTCACCCAGCTCGACATGGAGATGAGCTTCGTCGACGCCGAGGACGTCATCGCGATCTCCGAGCAGGTGCTGCGCGCACTGTGGGCGTTGATCGGCTACGACCTGCCGCTGCCGCTGCCGCGGATCACCTACGACGACGCGATGCGCCGCTTCGGCTCCGACAAGCCCGACCTGCGCTTCGACCTGGAACTCGTCGAGTGCACCGAGTACTTCGCCGAGACGCCGTTCCGCGTCTTCCAGTCGCCCTACGTCGGTGCGGTGGTGATGCCGGGCGGCGCCTCGCAGCCACGGCGGACGCTCGACGGCTGGCAGGAGTGGGCCAAGCAGCGCGGCGCCAAGGGGCTGGCCTACGTGCTGGTCGGCGAGGACGGCACACTCGGCGGTCCGGTCGCCAAGAACCTCACCGACGCCGAGCGCGACGGCCTGGCCGCCCACGTCGGCGCGGCTCCAGGGGACTGCGTGTTCTTCGCCGCCGGTACCGCCCGCTCGGCGCGCGCACTGCTCGGCGCCGCGCGCATCGAGATCGCCAAGCGGCTCGACATGATCGACCCGACCGCCTGGGCCTTCACCTGGGTGGTGGACTGGCCGCTGTTCGAGATGGCCGAAGAGGCAACGGCCGCGGGCGATGTCGCGGTCGGATCCGGGGCGTGGACGGCCGTGCACCATGCGTTCACGGCGCCCAAGCCCGAGTCGGAGGCGATCTTCGACACCGATCCGGGCGCCGCCCTGGCCAACGCCTACGACATCGTCTGCAACGGCAACGAGATCGGTGGCGGGTCGATCCGTATCCACCGCCGCGACGTTCAGGAGCGGGTGTTCGCGATGATGGGCATCGACCACGACGAGGCGCAGGAGAAGTTCGGCTTCCTGTTGGAGGCGTTCACCTTCGGCGCGCCGCCGCACGGCGGGATCGCCTTCGGCTGGGACCGCATCACGGCGCTGCTCGCCGGCACGGACTCGATCCGCGAGGTGATCGCGTTCCCGAAGTCCGGCGGCGGCGCCGACCCGCTCACGGGGGCGCCGGCGCCGATCACCGCGCAGCAGCGCAGGGAGTCGGGAATAGACGCCAAGCCCAAGAAGTCTGATCAACCATGAGCGACATCGACAAGGACAAGCTCGTCGCGGACACCGCGGCGCTGGACGACTTCAACAAGGCCATCGTCGAGGAGTTCCGCGCCAACGGCGGCAAGGTCGGCGGCCCCTTCGAGGGCGGCACCCTGCTGTTGCTGCACACGACCGGCGCCAAGAGCGGCAAGCCCCGGCTGTCGCCGCTGGCCTACCTGACCGTCGACGGCAGGATGCTGATCGTCGGCTCCTACGCCGGCGCGCCCAAGGACCCGGCGTGGGTGCACAACCTGCGGGCACACCCCCGGGCCCACATCGAGGTGGGCACCGAGGCCTACGACGTCGACGTGCGCGAGTTGCCGGCCGACGAGCGCGACGCGAGGTACCCGAAGATCGTGGAGTTGGCGCCGGTGTTCGCCGACTACCAGGCCAAGACCGATCGGGCCATCCCGCTGTTCGAGCTGACGCGGCGGGAATAGATTCCCCCTCGCCGCGGTCGACTTGTGTCGTGACTGAATTCGACAACGATTTCGACGCAGACAAGATGGCGTCCGACCGCAACGTGCTCGACGACGTCAATCGCAAGGTGGTCGAGGAGTTCCGGGCCAACGGCGGCAAGGTCGGCGGTCCGTTCGCCGGCTCCGACATCGTGCTGATGACCAACGTCGGCGCCAAGTCCGGGAAGCCGCGGGTGTCGCCGTTGGTGTATTTCCCCATCGACGACCGGATCCTGATCGCCGGTTCCTTCGGTGGCGCACCGAAGGCGCCCGCCTGGGTGCACAACCTGCGGGCCAATCCGAGAGTGCATGTGGAAATCGGCACCGAGGCCTTCGACGCCGACGCCCACGAGCTGCCGCTGGACGAGCGCAACGCGCTGTACCCCCGCGTCGTCGAACTGGCTCCACAGTTCGGCGAGTACCAGTCGAAGACGGACCGCGTCATTCCGCTCTTCGAGCTCGTCCGGGCGTGATTCGCGCGCGGTTTCGTTCGCTCGGGGAACGAAACCGCGCCGAAATCGCTACAACCGCTCGATGATCGTCGCGTTGGCCATGCCGCCGCCCTCACACATGGTCTGCAGCGCGTATCGGCCGCCGCGTTGCTCCAGCGCGTTGACCATTGTGGTCATGATCCGGGCGCCGCTGGCCCCGAGCGGATGCCCGATCGCGATGGCGCCGCCGTTGACGTTGGTCTTCGCCAGGTCGGCGCCGGTGTCGCGCGCCCATGCCAGCACCACCGGGGCGAACGCCTCGTTCACCTCGAACAGGTCGATGTCGGCGAGCGTCAGACCGGCGCGCGCCAGCACCTTCTCGGTGGCGGGGATGACGCCGGTGAGCATGTACAGCGGATCGGATCCCACCACCGTCATCGAGTGGATGCGCGCCAGCGGCCGCAGACCCAGCCGGTTGGCCGCCTCGGTGGTGGTGATCAGCACCGCGGCGCTGCCGTCGGACAGCGGTGAGGAGTTGCCCGGCGTGATCGACCACCCGATCTGCGGGAACCGTGCCTCGTACGCCGGGTTGTAGAACGCGGGCCTGAGGCCGGCCAGTGTCTCCACCGTGGTGCCCGGACGGATGATCTCGTCGGTGCTCAGCCCGGCGATCGGCGCCAGCTCGGCGTCGAAGCGGCCCTCCTTGGTGGCGGTCGCGGCCTTCTCGTGGCTGCCTGCGGAGAACTCGTCGAGTTCGGTGCGCGAGAGCCCCCACTTCGCGGCGATCAGTTCCGCGCTGATGCCCTGGGGGACCAGGCCCTCGGGGTAGCGCGCGGCGAAGCCGACGCCGAACGGATCGCTGCCGGGCAGCACGCTGGAACCCATCGGGGCGCGTGACATCGACTCGACACCGGCCGCGACGACGATGTCGTAGGCGCCGGAGATGACGCCCTGGGCGGCGAAGTGGATGGCCTGCTGGCTGCTGCCGCACTGCCGGTCGATGGTGGTGCCCGGCACGGTCTCGGGGAGGCCGGCGCCGAGGACCGCGTTGCGGGCGATGTTGACCGCCTGGTCGCCCACCTGCGTCACGGCGCCTGCGATCACGTCGTCGATCTCGGCGGGGTCCACGCCGGTGCGGGCGATCAGTTCCTTGAGACTGTGCGCGAGCAGGTCGACGGGCAGTACGTCGTGCAGGGCGCCACTGGCCTTGCCCTTGCCTACCGGGGTGCGGACGGCTCCGACGATGACGGCGTCCCGTCCTGCGAATCCAGTCATGAATTGCCTCCTGATGCTCAGCGCTGAGTATTCTGATGTGGACCCAGATATACCACCTGGGTATAGTTAGAACAACTCAGGGATGGGGTTTGATTCCATGGCAGTGCTGCAGGGGCCGCTCGCCGATCGCGACGCCTGGTCTGCGGTGGGCGAGTGCCCGATCGAGAAGACGATGGCGTTGCTCGGCACCAAGTCGGCGATGTTGATCATGCGCGAGGCCTACTACGGCACAACGCGATTCGACGATTTCGCCCGCCGGGTCGGCATCACCAAGGCCGCCACCTCGGCACGGTTGTCCGAACTCGTCGACGCCGGCCTGCTCACCCGCCGCCCCTACCAGGTGCCCGGCCAGCGCAGCCGCGACGAGTACGTGCTGACCGACGCCGGCACCGACTTCATGCCGGTGGTCTGGTCGATGTTCGAGTGGGGCAGGCGGCATCTGCCGCAGCGCTCGCGGGTGCGGTTGGTGCACGACGGCTGCGGCGCCGAGGCGACCGTGACGGTGCGCTGTGCCGACGGCCACGACGTGCCGGCCGATGAACTCGCGGTCGCGTTGACCCGCCGGGACTAGTCTCCGGCCGACCGTCCGACGCCCAACCGGCCATCTCCTGGTTGCGTCGCGCCGAAAATGGCTAGTCTCAGCGCCGTGCTGCATTTGCGGGTGATCTCGCCGGCCGAGCGGCGGGACGCTGTCCTGGAGGTGCTGCGCAGCGAACCCGGCGCGACCCACGTGGTGATCCATGTCGACGCGGCCGTCGAACCGTCGGGGGACGAGATCACCGCCGACATCGCCCGCGAGTGCGCCAACGACGTGGTGGACCGGCTCAAGGACCTGTGCGTGCAGCGCGACGGTGCGATCACGCTCGACGTCGTCGACACCGTGGTCTCGACCGCCGCCCATCAGGCCGAGAAGGACGCCGAGGGCGACCCGGCCGACGCGATCGTCTGGGACGAACTCGCCGAGCGCACCCGCGACGAGTCGCGGCTCAACGTCACCTTCCTGGCCTTCCTGTGTCTGGCGTGTCTGCTCGTCGCGGTGGGTGTGGTGACCGACTCCACGGTGACCCTGCTCGGCGGCATGGTGGTCGGCCCCGAGTTCGGACCGCTCGCGGCGCTGGCCGTGGCCGCCGTCCGGCGCAGGCGCAACATGGCGATCCGGGCGTCGATCGCGCTGGCGGTCGGATTTCCGCTGGCGATGATCGTCACCGCCGCGGCCGTGCTGGCCGGAGAAGCGGTCGGCTGGATCCCGCTGGAGACCACCCGCCAGCTGCAGGAGGTCGACTACATCTTCCGGGTGGGACCGCTCTCGCTGGTGGTGGCGCTGCTCGCCGGGGCGGCCGGGATGCTGTCACTGGTGTCCTCGAAGTCGGCGGCCCTGGTCGGGGTGTTCATCTCGGTCACGACCGTGCCCGCGGCGGGCTTCGCGGTGGTCGCGGCGACGGTCGGGGAGTGGGACGTCGCCGCGAAATCGGCCCTGCAGCTGCTGCTGAACCTGGTCGGCATCGTGGTCGCGGGCATGCTGGTGCTCTGGCTGCACCAACATCTGCACCGCCGCCGCGCGGCCGCGCGTCATGCGCAGGCCGACCCCGTGTGATGGGATCATCCGATGGGCATCAAGGTGGCGCTGGAGCATCGCACCAGCTACACGTTCGACCGACTGGTGGAGGTGTTCCCCCACGTGGTGCGGTTGCGCCCGGCGCCGCACTCCCGTACGCCGATCGAGGCCTACTCGCTGAGCGTGCAGCCCGACGACCACTTCGTCAACTGGCAGCAGGATGCGTTCGGCAATTATGTTGCGCGACTGGTCTTCCCGACCCGTAGCCGGGAGCTGACCATCACCGTCGGACTGATCGCCGACCTCAAGGTGATCAATCCGTTCGACTTCTTCGTGGAAAGCTACGCCGAGAGTTGGCCAGGTGCAGGGGGATTCACCTATCCGCGGGCGCTGGCCGACGACCTCGAACCGTATCTGCGGCCGGTCGACGAGGACGGTGAGGGATCCGGGCCCGGCGAGGTGGCCCGCGACTGGGCGCAGAACTTCTCGGTCGCCCCGGGTACGGCGATCATCAACTTCCTCGTCGCGATCAACCGGGCGGTCAATGCCGACGTCGGCTACAGCGTGCGCCTGGAGCCCGGCGTGCACACCCCGGATCACACGCTGCGCAACGGAATCGGCTCGTGCCGCGACTCGGCGTGGCTGCTGGTGTCGGTGCTGCGGCAGCTCGGCCTCGCCGCCCGCTTCGTGTCCGGTTACCTGGTGCAGCTGACGTCCGACGTCAAGGCGCTCGACGGACCGTCCGGTCCTGCCGCCGATTTCACCGATCTGCACGCTTGGACCGAGGTCTACATTCCCGGGGCCGGCTGGATCGGCCTGGACCCCACCTCGGGTCTGTTCGCCGGCGAAGGACACATCCCACTGTCGGCGACGCCGCACCCGGCGTCCGCGGCGCCCATCACCGGCGCCACCGAACCCTGCGACACCACGCTCGACTTCTCCAACATCGTCACCCGCGTGCACGAGGACCCGCGGGTCACGAAGCCCTACGACGACGGTGCATGGGCCGCGATCAGCGCGCTGGGCGCCCGGGTCGACGAACGACTCGCCGAGCGGGACGTCCGCCTCACCATCGGCGGCGAGCCCACCTTCGTGTCGATCGACAATCAGGTCGACCCGGAGTGGACGATCGCCGCGGACGGGCCGGACAAACGCCGCCGCGCCTCGGTGCTCGCGGCGCGGCTGAAGAAGGTGTGGGCACCCCACGGTCTGGTGCAGCGCAGCCAGGGCAAGTGGTATCCCTCAGAGCCGTTGCCGCGCTGGCAGATCGGGCTGTTGTGGCGCACCGACGGCGAGCCGCTGTGGCATGACGACGCGCTGCTGGCCGACCCGTGGCCCGAAGAACCCGACCACGTCGAGGTCGCCCCCGACGCCGGTGAACGGCTGCTCGGCGAGATCGCGGCCGGTCTGGGCCTGCCCGCCACCCAGGTCCGCGCGGCCTTCGAGGACCCGCTGAGCCGCCTCGCCCGCGCCGTGCGGATGCCCGACGGCGAACCCGTCG
>NZ_JAUMSQ010000028.1:0-59883 GCF_030519285.1 Mycolicibacterium arseniciresistens | reverse complement strand
ACGGCGCGCCCGCGGCCGCGGCCGTCTTGTTGTGCCCGAACTCCCCTGCCGCGTGAGCGGCGCCCCGCAGCAGCGCGCCGCCGGCGATGATGCCCGCGCCCAGACCCGTCGAGGCCTTCACCACCAGCAGGTCGTCGATCAGCGGACCCTCACCGCGGCGTTCGGCGAGCGCGATGGCGTTGGCGTCGTTGTCGATCACCACCGGCGCCGCGGTGAGGTCGCGGAAATAGGGCGCCAGCGGAACGCCGTCCCACCCGGTCATGATCGGCGAGTCCAGGCTGGCGCCGCGCGTGCCGTCGATGCTGCCGGGCAGGCTCAGCCCGACACCGAAGACGGCGTCGTCGCGCCGCCCGGACTCTTGCAGCAGCGCGTCGAGGCGCGTGGTGACCAGTGGCATCAGGTCGTCGGGCCGGCAGCCGGGCTCCTGGTCGATGTCGCCGACGGCCAGCATGTCGCCCGCAAGGTTGCACACCGCGAGGCGGACCCGGCTGCGCCCGACCGCGGCCGACAGCACCACGCCCGCATCGGCGTTGAACGACACGAACGACGCGGGGCGGCCACCGGTCGAGGGCGCCTGCTCCCGCTCGTCGACCAGGCCGTGCGCGGCGAGGGCGGCCACCCTGGCCGACACCGCCGTGCGGGAGAGGCCCGTCAGCTGACCGAGTTCGCCGCGCGTGACGTCGCGCCGCGTTCTGATCAGGTCGTACAGCTCGCCGGCGGACGCCGGGGCGAGTCGCAGTGCGGGCACTGTTGCAGCGTAACCTCGGCCACTTTTGTCTTTCAAGTGCCTAATTCAATTGGCTAGTGGGCAGAAGTCTCGTTACCGTGGCCGCATGACGGTTTCCCTGGATCGGCCTTTGTCGGTCGTCGCGCCCGCCCCGGCCGTGCGGTGGCTCGCGGTGTTCGCGCTGGCGCTCGGCGGGTTCGGCATCGGCACCACCGAGTTCGTCGCGATGGGCCTGCTGCCCGACATGGCGTCGAGCCTGGGCATCACTGAACCCACCGCCGGTCACGTCATCTCCGCCTACGCGCTGGGCGTCGTGGTCGGCGCACCACTGATCACCGCGCTCACCGCGCGGATGAACCGCAGGACGCTGCTGCTCGGCCTGATGACGGTGTTCACGCTCGGCAATCTCATCACCGTCGTCGCCCCTACCTACGGCACGCTGATGGCCGCCCGCTTCGTCGCGGGCCTGCCGCACGGGGCGTTCTTCGGGATCGCGGCGCTGGTCGCCGCCCACCTGATGGGGCCGAAGAACCGCGCCAAGGCGGTCGCACACGTGATGACCGGCCTGACCCTGGCCACCGTGCTCGGCGTGCCGATGGCGTCCTGGCTGGGCCAGTGGCTCGGCTGGCGGGCTGCCTTCGCCCTCGTCGTCGGCATCGGCGCGCTGACCGTCACGGCGCTGTGGTTCTGGCTGCCCACACTGCGATCCATGCACGCCACCAGTCCGATGACCGAGCTCGGTGCGCTGCGCCGGGTTCAGGTCTGGCTCGCCCTGCTCATCGGCATGGTCGGCTTCGGCGGCATGTTCGCCGTCTACACCTACGTCGCCACCACCATGACCGACGTCGCCGGCCTGTCCCGCGGACTCGTCCCGCTGGCGCTGATGATGTTCGGACTCGGCATGGTGGTCGGCAACTTCGTCGGCGGCTGGGCCGCCGACCGGTCGGTGATCCGCGCGCTCTACGCCTCGATCGGGACGCTCGCCGTGGTGCTGGCGCTGTTCGTCGCGGCCGCCCACCACCCGGTCACCGCCTTGATCGGGTTGTTCGCGGTCGGCGCCGCGGGGTCCGCGGTCGCCCCGGCACTGCAGACCCGGCTGATGGACGTCGCCCACGGCGCGCAGAGCCTGGCCGCCGCGCTGAACCACTCCGCGCTGAACATCGCCAACGCCACCGGTGCCTGGGTCGGCGGCCTGGTGATCGCCGGCGGCTACGGCTACACTGCGCCCGCCGCCGCAGGCGCCGCGATGGCCGTCGCCGGCCTCGTCGTGCTGACCCTCTCGGTGGCGCTGGGGCGACATTTGATCAAATGACCCCCATGTCCGTACTCGACGCATTCCGCCTGGACGACAAGGTCGTCATCGTCACCGGTGCCTCGTCCGGTCTCGGGGTGTCGTTCGCCCGGGCGTGCGCCGAGGCAGGCGCCGACGTGGTGCTCGCCGCCCGCCGGGTCGAGAAGCTGGTCGACACCGCCGAACTGGTGCGCGGCACGGGCCGCCGCGCACTGACCGTCGCCACCGACGTGGTCGACCCCGAACAGTGCCAGGCGATGGTCGACGCCGCGATGACCGAGTTCGGCCGCGTCGACGTGCTGGTGAACAACGCCGGTGTCGGCACCGCGGTGCCCGCCACCCGCGAGACGCCCGACGAGTTCCGCGCGGTGGTGGACATCAACCTCAACGGCTCCTACTGGGCGGCGCAGGCCTGCGGACGGGTGATGCAGCCGGGCAGTTCGGTGATCAACATCTCGAGCATCCTGGGCATCACCACCGCGGGACTGCCGCAGGCGGCCTACAGCGCGAGCAAGGCCGCGATCTCCGGGCTCACCCGGGACCTGGCTCAGCAGTGGGGCCTTCGCAAGGGCATCCGCGTCAACGCGATCGCGCCCGGCTTCTTCAAGTCCGAGATGACCGACCAGTACAAGCCGGGCTACCTCGAGAGCGTCATCGAGCGGGCCGCCCTCGGGCGCGTCGGCGACCCGGCGGAACTCGCCGCGACGCTGGTGTGGCTCGCCTCGCCCGCCGGCGGGTACGTGACCGGTCAGACGATCGTCGTCGACGGCGGCGTCACCATCACCTGATCTTCACCCCCGGTAGCCATTCTTTATGCGTTTCCTATGAGCTGCTGGGTTATCCTCTCGCACCTCCATAGATTGGTTTCAGGAGCTTTTCCAACCAATCAGTCGGAGGAACAGAGAAATGAACAAATTCGCCGTCGCCACGATCACCGCGGGCGCCATGGCCTCGCTGACGCTGGCGCTCACCGCGACCGCCACCGCCGCTCCGACCGGGTGGTCGGACGCCGAGCAGACCGTGGAAACGTTGCAGAGCAGCGGGTATCGCGTCCAGGTCAACCGCAGTGGTACCGCTCCGCTGTCCGAGTGCACGGTCGACTCCGTGCGCAGGGGACCGACCGCCATCGGCCCCAACGTCGGGCCTCCCTCGGACACCCGGAACATGGCGGTGACGGTGGTGGTGAACGCGAGCTGCTGAATTCTCCGGCGCACCGATGCGAATTCATGGCACGGACTCCCGTGCCATGAATTCGCATTTCTTTTTCTATACGGGCTTCAATTCCTGCGCCGGTACCAGCACCGGCAATCGAATACGGAATGTGGTCGTGCCGCCGCCGGAATCCGCCGTGATCGAGCCGTCGTGGGCTTCGATGATCGACGCGGTGATGGACAGGCCGAGGCCGAAGCTGCCGGCCTCCCGGGAGCGCGACTTGTCCGCCCGGACGAACCGCTCGAACAGGTGCGGCAGCAGATCGGCCGGGATGCCCGGCCCGTCGTCGGAGACGGTGAGCTCGACGTGCCCGGACCCGTCACCGTCCCCGCCGACCGCGAGGCCGGTGGTGACCGTGGTGCCGGCAGGGGTGTGCACCCGCGCATTGGCAAGCAGGTTGGCCACCGACTGGTGCAGTCGCGCGCGGTCTCCGCGCACGACGACGGGACCCTCGACGTCGGTCACCCAGCGGTGCGTCGGCGCGGACACCGCGGCGTCGTTGACGGCGTCGACCACCACGTCGGCGAGGTCGACGTCGGTGCGGTCGAGGTCGTGTCCCTCGTCGAGGCGGGCCAGCAGCAGCAGGTCGGCCACGAGTGCGTTCATCCGCAGCGCCTCGGCCTCGATGCGGGCCAGCGAGTACTCCGTCGTCTCGGGCAGCACCGCACTGTCCTGCCGGGTGAGCTCGGCATAGCCCTGGATCGCCGCCAGTGGGGTGCGCAGTTCGTGGCTGGCGTCGGTGATGAACTGCCGCATCCGGCGGTCCGAGGCGGCCACGTCGCCGAGCGCGCGTTCGACGTGGTCGAGCAGCCGGTTCAAGGTGTCGCCGACAAGGCCGACCTCCGTGCGCGGGTCGGTGTCACCGGCAGGCACCCGCGGGGTGATCGCGTAGTTGTCCCGGTCGAGGGGAAGCAGGGCCACCTCGGCGGCGGTCGCCGCGACACGGCGCAGCGGGCGCAGGGCGAAGCGGACGATGGCGACCGTGCTGCCCGCCGTGACCAGCAGGGCGAGCACGGTGAGGACGGTGACGATCGCCGTCTCGCGGATCATCGCCTCCCACGCCGGGGTGCGTGACACGCCGGTCACCAAGATCTCGCCGCCGTCACCGGGACGGCTGGCCATCCGGTACCAGCCAAGGCCCGGCAGTTCGACGCTGCGCGGCTCGGCGCCGTCGGGCGCCGTGTCGGCAACGGCCTCCACGGCGTCGGTGGGAACCGGACGCGCCTCGCCGTCGACGAAGTACGCCGAGTCGACGACCTCGCCACCGCGGATCAGCGCGATGACGTTCCCGGGCGCCTGGCCGACGAAGTTCGCCAGCGGCTTCGTGGTGCCCGGCGGCGGCAGCTCACCCGTCGTCGGCAGCGGCGTGCTGCGGTATTTGGTAACGCCGTTGCTGAAATTGTCGGCGGCGCCGGACAACTGGCCGTCGATGATCCCGAGCACCGAGGCCCGCAGCGTCAGCACCGACATCGTCCCGATCGTCGCCACGGCGATCATCACCACCAGCGAGACGCCGACGACGAGTTGCCGCAGCAGGGTCCAGCTCCGCCAGATGCGTCTCATTCCGCGGGCCGCAGCAGATAGCCGACCCCACGCACGGTGTGGATCATCGGGTCCCGACCGGTGTCGATCTTCTTGCGCAGGTACGACACGTACAGGTCGACGACGCTCGACTTGCCGCCGAAGTCGTAGTCCCACACCCGGCGGAGGATCTCGTTGCGGGTCAGTGCCTTCCGGGGATGCTGCATCAGGTAGCGCAGCAGCTCGAATTCGGTCGACGTCAGCGGAATCGGAACGCCGGCCCGGTACACCTCCCGGCTGGTGCCGACGAGCTCGAGATCGCCCACAGTGAGGTGCTCCTCGGAATCCGGGGTGAGGTAGGCGTTGCGCCGCAGCAGCCCCCGCAGCCGGGCGACCAGCTCCTCGAGGCTGAACGGCTTGACCATGTAGTCGTCGCCGCCGGCCGTCAGCCCGGTCACCCTGTCACGCACCGAGTCCCGCGCGGTGAGGAAGAGGATCGGTGTGTAGGTGCCCGACGACCGGATCTGCTGCAGCACCCCGAAGCCGTCGGTGTCCGGCAGCATGATGTCCAGAACCAGGATGTCCGGACTGTGCTCGCGGTACTTGGCCACCGCCTCGCCGGCGTCGTGGGCGACCTCGATGGCCCAGCCCTCGTACTGCAGCGCCATCCGCACCAGGTTCGTCAGCGCACGCTCGTCGTCGACCAGCAGGACGCGGATGGGTGACCCGTCGGGCCTGCACATCTTCGGCAGCTGGCCGAGGACGGGCCGGCGTGGACCGGTACCACTGTCGGTCGGCACAGACGTCATCCGACCATTCTCGCGAGCGCCGCGTGGCCGGTCACGCGTCTCATAGAGATTTCACATGTGCGCGCATCGGCCGGTGCGGGTATGCGGTCGCCGTGGCAGACCAGTCCTTCGCCTTCCGTTTCGACCCGCGCTACCGGATCGCGGCACTGCCGTTCGGCATCTGGCCTTCGCGATGCGGCGTCGACGTCGGGTCCGACCGCCTCACCGCCCGGTTCGGGCCCTGGCGGCTGGAGACGGCTCTCGAGAACGTCGCCGACGTCACCGTCACCGGGCCCTACCAGTTCATCAAGACGGCGGGCGCCGCACACCTCTCGATCGCCGACCGGGGCCTCACCTTCGCCACCAACGGCGACCGTGGTGTGTGCCTGCAGTTCCGGACGCCGGTCCCGGGCATCGAACCCACCGGACGCCTCAGGCATCCCAGCCTCACCGTCACCGTGGCGGACTGCGACGGGCTCGCCGCCGCTATGCGCGAACACCTGGCCTGACAGTCGGCGTCGCCCGGCGACCCTTACCCGGCGGACAGTAAACCCTTCCCCGGTGGCGCCGGATCCTGGCTCCGCGGTGATTACGCAGGCACGACGACATCACGACGATGGATGTCGTCCTGCTGTACACCGCACGAGCACAAGGAAGCATGATGTTCGCGACAACACCCCCCGGTCCCTTCCACGACGAAACCGTGCGGATGCGCACGGCCGACCTTCCGGTGAAGCCGCTCGCGACCCACGTTCCGTCCCCCGACGTGCCGTTGAAGGCGCTGCCGAAGGCCGTAAGCGGCTTCGACGGCAAGACCGTGCGCCTGCGGCCGGTCGAGATCATCGGCACCGTCTCGGACACCGTCCGCCAGCGCTACATCGACCTGGCCACCAAGCCGAGCCCGCCCACCAAGTGGGCCATCGCCCGGGTGTTGTTCGTGCTGTTGCTGGCATCCATGCCGATCCTGGCGATCCCGGTGGAGGTGTTCGGGCTGGTCCACCAGAGCACGACGTCGATCGTCATCATCGCGCTGCTGGCAGTGCTCGGCGCGATCATCGCGTTCGCACCGCACCGGATCGACATGGTGGTCGGGCGCGGCCTGATCGCCGGCATGGTCGCCTGCATCGTCTACGACGCCGCGCGGTTGTTCGCGGTGCACGTCCTGAACCTGATGGGTGACTTCATTCCCGTGATGGGTTCGTTCGTCACCGGAGAGCCGGAGACCAACGGCAGTGCCGCGGTCGGCTACGTGTGGCGCTACATCGGCGACGGTGGCGGCATGGGTGTCGCGTTCTTCATCGCGGCGTTCGCGCTGGGGATCGACCGCTGGAAGAGCGTCTACGCGGTGCTGGCCTTCGTGGCGATGTCGGTGTTCCCGCTGTGGAGCGGACTGATCGGCACCGTCGTGCTGGCGCCGCGCGGCGAGGAGATGATGTTCGACCTGAATCCCGCCACGTTCACCATCACCCTGGTCGGGCACCTGATCTTCGGCCTGGTGCTGGGACTGGCCTTCCTGAAGGCGCCCCGCGGAGCCGTCCACAGCGAATGGCCGTGGCCGCCGATCCTGGAGTCGGCGAGGATCAAGCGGATGATCCCGCAGGCATGGAGAGCCACCCACCGCGCGCCGCGCGCATGATCTGAGGTGGGCGAGCCGCGGGTCGTCGGGGGCAACTCCGACGGCCCGCGGTCGCGCGTCCGCCGTGTTTGCGCGCAAGGAGCGGCTCCGTGGGCGAAGATTGCTGCAGAGGAGGTTCCCACCGTCATGTCGTCGCACCTGGAAGTCCTCCGGCCGTCGGGGCGGGAGCTCGTCCCGCTGACCGGCCAGCGGGTGACCCTCGGCAAGTCCTCGACCAACGTGGTGGCGCTCGAACACGACGAGACCGTGTCGCGCCTGCACGCCGTCCTCGAGAACCTCGGATTCGCGTGGTCGATCCGCGACCTGGGCAGCCGCAACGGGACCCACCTCAACGGGGAGAAGATCACCGCCGAACGCGTCCTGCGGTCCGGGGACGAGGTGCGGATCGGGAAGTCGAAGTTGATCTTCTGGGAGGTCAGGGATTCCGGCGGCGCCCTCGACGAGGAGACCGTCACGGCCCAGCCCGCCGAGGTCCCGCCGCGGCTGACCCCTCGTGAGGTCGACGTGCTCGTGGTGTTGTGCCGCCCGCTGGTCTCCGACGACCCGTTCCCGGAACCGGCGTCCGTGCGGAAGATGGCCGGCGAACTGTTCGTCTCCGAGGCGGCCGTCAAACAGCACCTGCAGAATCTCTACGACAAGTTCGCCGTCCCCGCCGAGGGTGACCGGCGGGTGCGGCTGGCCAACGAGGCGCTGCGGCGCGGCGCCGTCACGCTCGCGCAATTGCGCGCTACGTGAAGTCGAGCGCCTCGATCGTCGCCACCGGGCCTTCGTGCGTCGGCCGGTCGGCGCCGCCGATGCAGTACAGGGTGGAACCGACGGCGGCCACCACCTGGCCGTGCACCGGGGTGTTGATCGGCGCGACGGTGGACCACTTGCCGGTGTCGATGTCGTAGATCTCGACGGTGGCCAGCACGCGCGTCGGTTCCTCGCCACCGACGGCGACGATCCGGCCGTCGACCAGCGCCGCGCCGTAGCTGCCGCGCGCAGTCGGCATGTCCGCCAACCGCTCCCACGTCCCGGACTCCGGGTCGAATCGTTCGACGGCCGAGGAGTTCTCGTCGGCGGTCAGCGCCCGTCCGCCCACCGTGTAGACGTAGGTGCCGTCCGACACCGCCGCGAGATGTTCACGCGGGGTGGGCAGGTCGGCGGCCGTGGTCCAGGACTCCCCGTCGAAGACCTCGGTCGCCGCGACGAGCTTCTTGTCGTTCTGCCCACCGACGACGACGAGCTTGTCGTCGACGACGGCAGCCGACGGCGCCGCGCGGGCGAATGCGAGGCTCGGCAGTTCCACCCACGCGCCGTCGCGCAGCGCGAAGACCTTGTTCGACGCCTCGGCGACGGTGTCGGTGGCGCCGCCGATCACGATCATCTCGCCGCGGAAGTTCGCCGCCGTCGCATGGTGCAGGGGTATCGGCAACGGCGGATGCTTCTGCCAGGCACCGGTCTTCGGGTCGTAGCTCTCGACGGTGTCGAGGGATTGCGAATGCCCCAGCATGCCGCCGGCGATCCATATCTCGTCGTCGAGCACGGTCGACGCCATCATCAACCGCGGGGTCTGCGCGTCGGGCAGCGCACGCCACTGCGCAGCGGGCTGGGGCCTGCGCGGCGCCAGCTGCAACGCTTCGGCCGACGAGACGACCTGATCGTCGCCGGCACCGGTGGACCCGCTGATCGCGTACACGGTCCGGCCCACCGCCGCGACCCCCGAACCGTGCCTCGCGGTGCCGAGATCCGGCAGGTCACTCCAGGTCGAGGTGGTGAGGTCAAGGGCGGCAACGCTTCTGAGGACCTGTCCGCGCGACATGCCGCCGACCGCCACCAACCGGGCGTCGGTGACGGCAGCCCCGAAGTCGCTGCGCGGCCGGGGCAGGTCGGGCATGGCCGACCACCTGTCCGCGACCGGGTCGTAGGCCTCGACCGCCGCCAGGTCGGCGGTGCCGGTGGTGCCGCCCGCCGCGTACATCAGCTTTCCGTCCGACGCCGCTCCGAGCAGCTGCCGGGGCGTCGGCATGGGAGCGGCCGGTCGCCATGAGCCGCCGTCGTAGACCTCGGTGGTGTTCAGCAGCCTGCCGCCGGCGTCCACCCCGCCGGTGACGACGATGCGGTCACCGACCACCGCGGCCGCCGCTGCGGCACGCGGTTGCAGCAGCGGCGGAAGCTCCACCCAGCGGCTGTTGACCACCCGCCACACCCGGTCGGTGGCGATCTTCTCGTCGGCGCCCTCGCTGCGCCAGCCGCCGAGCACCACCGGCGTGTGCTGCCAGGTCACCGCCGCCGCGTGCTGGACCGGGACGGGCAGGTCCTCGCCGCCCTTCCAGCTGTCGATGGCGGGGTCGTAGCCCTCGTGGCCGCCGCTGACGCGGTTGTCCGCGCCGACGCCGCCGAAGATCCAGATGGTGCCGTCGGCCTGGGTGGCCGCGACCGCGTCGCGCGCGACCCGCGCATCGGCGACCGGTTCCCAAACGGGGGGTGGCTCGGCGGTCGGCCGACTCGGCGCGGCCGCCGTCGGTTCGGCGGTGTCCCGCGACGAGGTGACCATCACGATGCCGCTGACCACCAGGAGCAGCACCGCCACGACGGCCGCCCCGGCGATCAGCAGCCTCTTGCGGTCGCGCCTGGGCGGGCCGGGATCGGACTCCATCACCCGCGGGGGTTCGGGGACCTTCGGTGGGATCTGCGCGGCCTGCCACGGCAGGCTCGACCCGCTGATCGACGTGGTGTGGGCGAACATGCCGGGGACCGGGGGCGGCAGCCCGCCGTCCGGTGGCTGCGCACCGGCGCCGGACGGATCACCGGTGCGCTCCGGCAGCGGCAGCGCCTGCGTGCCGTCCTCCTGCTCCGCTGCGACACCGGCATCGCTGAGCGCCATCGGGTCGGCGGTCAACCCGTTGTGCCCCTGTGCCAGTTGCAGTTCGCGGCCGAACTCCGCCGCCGATGCCTGGCGGTCCCCCGGTTCACGCGACATCGCCTTCTCGATGGCCGCGCAGACGTCGGCCGGGATGCCCTGCGGACGCAGGTCCGGCACCGGCGTCGAGGTGATGCGCAGGTAGTGCGCGATCAGATCCTCGTCGGCCTTGCGCTCGTGCGGCGGCGTCCCGGCGATCAGCGCGTAGAGCGTCGCGCCGAGGGAGTACACGTCGGCCGCGACCGTGGGCGGATTGCCGGCGAGCACCTCGGGAGCGGTGTAGGACAGAGTGCCGGTGAAATAGCCGGTCACGGTCTTGTAGCCGCCGGTGATGCGGGCGGTGCCGAAGTCACTGAGCTGCGGTTCGCCGTAGTCGTTGGCGAGCACGTTGGCGGGTTTGATGTCCCGGTGCAGTGTCCCGGTCCGGTGCGCGGTCTCCAGCGCCCCCGACAGTTTCACCCCGATGCGCAGCGCCTCCGGCCACGCGATGCGACCCTCCCGGCGTATCCGCTCCGCGAGCGAACCCCGTGAGTGGTAAGGCATCACGATGAACGGCCGGCTGCTCTCGGTCACGCCGACCTGCAGGATGTTGACGATGTTCGGGTGCCCGGACAGCGCTCCCATCGCATAGCCCTCGCGCAGGAACCGCTCCCGGTCGTCGTCGTCGAGATCGGAGGCGAGCACCTTGATGGCAACGATGCGGCCGAGGGACTTCTGGTGGCAGCGGTAGACCACCCCGCCGCCGCCCCGGCCCACTTCGATCGCGTCGCCGAAGCCGGCGGCCGCCAGCTCGGCCGCTATCCCGCCCGCCATGGTGTCCCGCCCTCCGGTGACATGCCGATTTCCTTCGCCTGACCGTACCGAGCAAACATTCGGAAAAGATGAAATTGACGCATCACTCACCGGCGCCGCCGGTCGCGCTAGAGCCTGCGGATCAGTGCGGCGGCGTGCACGGTGTCGCCCACGACGAACCACACCCGGAGCCCGCCGTCGCGCGACGCGAAGTGGATGACGACGTCATCCGTGCGCTGAATCGGCTTGCGGTACTCGACGACTGCGCGGTACGGGGCCGTCGCGATGTCCGGGTACCGCGCCATCACCTCGTGCACACCATGCCAGTAGACGGTGTTGTTGACATGCCGGAAGTGGTCGATGTCGGTGTGGCGCAGGGCGAAGGGGATCGACGCCTCCGGCTCGGCGGGGCCGGGGAGCCACGGCCGCCATTTCAGCCGGGTCTCGTCGGTGGTGCTCGCGAACCGGGCGAACAGGTCGCCGTCGATCAGTGACGGCGTCTGGGTGTCCTTGTTCATGTTGATCCAGAAGCCCTCGGTCTCGACCAGGCCGCCCTCCGAGCCGTCGAGCCGAACCCGCATCGAACACCAGCGGTTGGAGATGCCCGAGCACCACCGCCGCAGGGTGATGTCGCTCGGCCATTCGATCGGTTCGACGACGTCGACGACGGTGCGCTGCACGATCCAGTGCGGGTTCACCTCGGCGAACCCCGAGTCGACCAGGTGCTCGGCCCCGGCCTCCTGGATGTACCGGGCGACGCCGTCCAACCGGATTCGCCGGTGCTCGTCGATGTCGCTGGTGGTGAGCCGCCAGCCCGTCCGGAACACGTAGCCGGTGTCCGGCAACGGGTGCAGCGGTCTCGCCGCGTCCGGCTGGGCTGTCGACACGGTACCGACGGTATCGCATGCCCCGATCTCGGATAGGGTCGCGCGAAGCAAAGGGGGCGACATGCGGACGATCGAGACTGATTACCTGGTCGTCGGCGCCGGCGCCATGGGGATGGCCTTCGCCGACACCCTCGTCGCCGAGAGCGATTTGCAGGTCGTCGTCGTCGACCGGGGCAGTTCACCCGGCGGGCACTGGACGCGCGCCTACCCGTTCGTGCGCCTGCACCAGCCCTCGGCCTACTACGGCGTCAACTCCCAGCCGCTGGGGTCCGGCGAAGTCGACGACGCCGGGTGGAACGCCGGCCTGCACGAGCTGGCCGCCGGTGACGAGGTGCGCGGATACTTCGACGAGGTGATGCAGAAGGTCCTGCTGCCGACGGGACGGGTGTCGTACCTGCCGGAGAGCGAGTACCTCGGCGACGGCCGGATCGTCGGGCCCGGCGGTGACGAGGTGGCCGTCGACGTGCGGCGCCGGACGGTCGACGCGACCTATCTGCAGACGGTGGTGCCGTCGATGCGCCCGCCGGCATACGGCGTCGCCGACGGCGTCGTGTGCGTGCCCCCCAACGGATTGCCGGCGCTGGCACCGAATTTCGATCGTTTCGTCGTGGTCGGTGCGGGCAAGACGGGTATCGACGCGTGCCTGTGGCTGCTCGCCGCCGGCGTCGCACCCGAGCGGCTGCGGTGGATCATGCCGCGCGACGCGTGGCTGCTCGACCGCGAGAACATCCAGCCGGGGCCCGAGTTCCTCGACCGGTTCAAGACCAGCTTCGCGGCGCGGCTGACGTCCATCACCGACGCCGGCTCGGTCGACGACCTCTTCGCGCAGCTGGAGGCCAACGGCAACCTGCTCCGGCTCGACCCGGCGGTGCGGCCCACGATGTACCGCTGCGCCACGGTGTCGCGCGCCGAACTCGACCAGCTGCGCCGCATCGAGGACGTGATCCGGCTCGGCCGCGTCGAGCGGATCGAGCCATCCGAAATCGTGCTCACCGGCGGCACAGTGGCGTCGGCCGCCTCGACGCTCTACGTGGACTGCACCGCCGACGGTCTCGAGAAACGCCCGGCGGTGGATATTTTCGACGGAGACCGGTTGGTGCTGCAGAGTGTGCGCGGCTGCCAGCAGGTGTTCAGCGCCGGCCTCATCGCCCATCTGGAACTCAGCGGCGCCGACGACGCCGCCAACAACGCGTTGTGCCGGCCGGTGCCGCACCCGAACACCGACGTCGACTGGCTGGCGATGACGCTGGCCGAGCACCGCAACGAATTGCGCTGGCTCGCAGAGCCCGAACTGATGGACTGGCTGGCGACGTCACGGCTGAACCTGCTGCGCGAGATGTTCTCCCCGATGCTGGCGCGACCGCGGAGCCGCGAGCGGTTGCTCGGCATGGTCGCCAAAGCGTTACTAGCGGCCAACGACAAGCTCGAGCTGCTGCTGCGCGAGGGCTGACTACCCGAGTTCGTGCAGCTGGTCGAGGATCGACCCGAGCAACTGTTCGTCGGTGCTGGTGTGCAGCCGAATGGGTTCGAGATGGCTTGCGCCCGAAGGCAGTTGCCGCTGCATCTCGTCATGACGCTCGAGCACGTCGTTGATCAAGCCCCCGAAGTCTTGCAGGTGCTGGTTCACGAACCGCGTACAGCCGTCGAGGAGCTCCACGTGTTGCCGTGCGACGGAGCGCCTTCGGCAGTTCTCCGCGATCTCGAGCATCCTCTCGTAGAGGTCCGCCAGGTGGTGTGCGGCACGAACGACGCCGTCGGGGTCCGCGATGTCCTTGCCGTCGCCGAACACCGCCGCGAACTCCGGCGCGCGCAGGTACGCCGCTGCCTCCGCGACGACGTCGTCGGCGGCGCGCAGGTGCCGGGTGAGGAACTGCGCGACGTCGTGGCCCGTGCGCAGCCTGCCGGCCGGATGCACGGCCCGCCCGACCACCTGTGCGATCTTGCGCTCCTCGAGCGCGGCCCAGCGCTGGAAGACCACGGACGCGAAGGCCGCCCAGGCCCAGCCCGGCGGCTTGTCCCGCACCATCTGGTCGACGAGTTCGGGCGTGGGGACGAGGTCCGCGGTTCGCATGGCATGACCGTAGGCGAGGGCACCGACAAGACCGAGGCATGCGACCGTTGACCCATGACCGTCACCGTCGAGTCGTTCGAGGTCGCCGATCCGGCGGAAGCCTGGACGCGGGCCGGGTTCGCTGTCGATTCCGGTGTCTGCCGGGTCGGCGGCGTCGGCATCCGGCTGGTCGGCCGCGAAGGTCCGGGCACCGGCATCATCGGGTGGTCGTTGCGGGGCCTGCCTCCCCGCGCCTCGGACCATGACCTCGACGGCGTCCCGACCACCTGGACGGACGTGGCCGCCGCGGCGCCGGCCGAGCACCCGAACGGCGCCTTCGCGATCGACCACGTCGTGCTGCTGTCCCCGGACCTGCGCCGGACGGTCGCGGCGCTTGCCGCCGTCGGCGTGGAGCCACGCCGCGAACGGGTTGCCGAACTCGGCGGACGGCCGATCCGCCAGATCTTCCTCAGGTTCGGCGAGGTGATCGTCGAGGTCGTCGGTTCACCGGACATGGCGGACGAGGGTCCGTCCACCCTGTGGGGCATCACGTACGTCGTCGCGGACATCGACGCGACCGCCGCGTTCTTCGGTGACCGCACCGCACCGGTCAAGGATGCGGTGCAGCCCGGACGGCGGATCACCACGCTGCGGCATCGCGACCTCGGGATGTCGGTCCGCACGGCGATGATGTCGGCGCGTCGATGAGCGCGACCGCCCGGCCCATTGCCTATCCTCGGCGCATGACCGAGGACCGCGGCGACGTCTTCGACGGCGTCCGGATCGGCCGGCCCGCGACCGGCGCGCTCATCGACGCCGGTTACCACGCGCTGGCCGATCTGCCCGCTGACCTCGACGGGCTGCTCACCTTGCACGGCGTCGGGCCGAAGGCGGTGCGGCTGCTCCGGCAGGCACAGGCCGAACGGGCGGGCTGAACTGATGAGTGACGATGTCGTGATCATCCACACCGACGGCGGGTGCAGGCCGAATCCCGGGCCCGGTGGTTGGGGAGCGGTGCTGCGCCAGCGCCACCACGTCCGCGAGATGTGCGGCGGTGAGCCCGGCGAGACGAGCAACAACCGGATGGAGCTGATGGCGCCGATCATGGCGCTGGAGGCGCTCACCCGACCGGTGGTGGTGCATCTTCACACCGACAGCACCTACGTCCGCAACGGCATCACCAAGTGGGTCCTCGGCTGGGAACGCAACGGCTGGCTGACCGCCGCCAAGCAGCCGGTGAAGAACGTCGACCTCTGGCAGCGGCTGCAGGCGGCCTGTGCGCGGCACCAGGTCGAATGGTTCTGGGTCAAGGGGCATTCCGGCGTCGTCGACAACGAACTGGCCGACGTGCTGGCCACCCGGGGCATGCAGCAAGCGATCGCGGGGGCGGCCCTCCTCAGCTGACCGGTGAGCGCTCCGAGTCGAGCGCCGCCATGTGCTCGGCCGGGTAGCGATCGCCCGCCACCTCCGCCGCGGGCACCGCCGACTCCAGTTGTGCCAGTTGGCCTTCCGTCAGCGTCACGTCGACGGCCCCGAGCGCCTCGGTCAACCGGTTGCGTGTTCGGGCGCCGATCAGCGGCACGACGTCGTCTCCCCGGGCGGCCACCCACGCGATGGCCGCCTGGGCGACCGACACCCCGAGTTCGTCGGCGACACCGCGCAACGCCTCGACCAGCGCCAGGTTGCGGTCGAGGTTGGCCTCGGCGAATCGCGGGCTCATGGTGCGGAAATCCCCTGGCCCGCCGCTGGTTCTCGTCCAGTGCCCGCCGATCAGCCCTCGCGAGAGCACCCCGTACGCGGTCACGCCGATCCCGAGCTCGCGGCAGGTGTCGAGGATGTCGCCCTCGACGCTGCGCGACATCAGCGAGTATTCGATCTGCAGGTCGCTGATCGGCCGGACGGCGGCCGCGCGACGGATGGTCTCCGATCCGACCTCCGAGAGCCCGACGTGCCGCACGTATCCGGCATCGACGAGCTCGCCGATCGCGCCGACGGTGTCCTCGATGGGCACGGCGGGATCCAGGCGGGCCGGCCGGTAGACGTCGATGTGGTCGGTGCCGAGGCGCTGCAACGAGTACGCGGCGGCGGATTTCACCGCAGCCGGGCTCGCGTCGTAGCCGACCCAGGCGCCCGCGGGGTCGAGTCGACCGCCGAACTTCACGCTGAGTTGGTATGCGTCGCGCGGGGTGGAGCGCAACGCCTCGGCGATCAGCAGTTCGTTGTGACCCATGCCGTAGAAGTCGCCGGTGTCCAGCAACGTGATCCCCGCGTCGAGCGCGGCGCGCACGGTGGCGATGCTCTCGTCGCGGTCGCATTCGCCGTACGCCCCCGACATGCCCATGCATCCGAGGCCGACCGCCGATGTGTTCAAGGTTCCGAGTGTCTTGGTTCGCATGAATATCAGCGTGGGCCCGGATCAACAGGGCTGCCAGGACGCGTCGAGGCAGGGATCGGGAGTCCCTGCCTGAGCGTGCAGCTCTGGCGGACAATGAACCGATGGATCGCGAAGCGCTGGCCCAGTTCCTGCGGCGCCGCCGGGAGGCGCTGAGCCCGGTGGACGTGGGACTGCCGGTCGGCGTGCGTCGCCGCACCGCGGGGCTGCGCCGGGAGGAAGTGGCGCAGCTGACCGGTATGTCGGTGGACTACTACGGCAGGTTGGAGCAGTCGCGCGGGCCGCAGCCCTCACCGCAGATGTTGCGGGCGCTCGCCCGCGCCCTGCGCCTGACCGACGACGAGACCGATCACCTGTACCGGCTCGCGGGCCACGCGGTCCCCGACCGCAGCACGCATTCGGTCAACGTGCGGCCCGCGCTGCTGTTCGTCCTCGACCAGCTCAGCGACGCAGCCGCTTTCGTCTGCTCCGACACCGACGTGATACTCGCTCAGAACGGGCTCGCCGCACTGCTGATGAGCGAGCTACCCGCAGCCGACGGATCCGGTGTCGAGGCCAGCATGACGTGGCACTGGTTCACCGATCCGCGGTCGCGTGCGGGTGCACCCGAGAAGGACCACGACCGGCTGAGCCGGACCACGGTGGCGGACCTGCGCGCGGCGTGGGCCCGCAGGCCCGACGACGCCGACATGCGCGAGCTCGTCGAGGCGCTGCTCGAACACAGCCCTGAGTTCGCCGATCTGTGGGCGCGTCACGAAGTCGCCACCCGGCGGATGGATCGCAAGACGTTCCTGACGAGGGTCGGTCCCATCACGCTGGACTGCGAGGTACTGGCGACGACGGACGGTCAGCGGCTTGTGCTGCTCACCCCGCCCGCCGGCTCCGACGCGCTGGCGAATCTGCGGCTGCTCAACGTGGTCGGCAACCAGGTGGTCGGCGAGGTGACGTGAGCTGCTGGCGGGCCGTGACGTTGCCAGTGAATTCGAATGCGCGCCAAGGGATTGTCGGCGTGTCGCGGTGGTCGGGATCGATACCGATGAGGCGGCCGCCCGCAAGGTGGACGGTCTCGTGTTTGGCGTCGGCATCAATGGTGACGAGCGCTTCGACACCTGTTCGGGGCGCGGTGGTGTCGTCGTCGCGCCATGCGGTGACGCTGCTGTGGCCGTGGATCTGACTGAACGGGAGCCGGCCGTCCATCCATCCGGGCAGCAGTTCGGTCGCAGCGGCCGCCCACAGCGGTCCGGCGTCCGGGGCGGTCCTTCCGTGCAACAGAATGCCGGCGCGTAGGACCGATTCGGCGCCCGCCCTTGCGAGGTCGTTGATCCGGAAAGCAGCCTCGGCGGCGGTGGGTGGACCGCCGAGGACGGCGGCCCAGAATTCCGCCGTGATGCCGGCGTGGGTGATGAGGAAGGACTCGTGTGCAGTGTCAACGGCGGCGGCGGCGACGGTTGCGGCACCGCTCTGCCACCAGTTGTTGATCACGGTGACGTGCTGGCGGTCCAGTGTTTCCGGCCAGACGAAGACCGGAGGCCGCAGGTAGTGCGCCTCGTGATTGCCGATGAGCTGGATCCACTGAGCGGGCTGGGTGCGCAGGTAGTTGTCGACGATGTCGACCACCTCGGCGGAGTCGGGTCCGCGATGGATCAGGTCGCCGACCTGCACGACGATCAGCTCGTCGGGCAGCGACCCGTCGGGGCGCGCGCCGAGCCGGTTGAGTTCGTCGCGCAGTGATTTGGCGTGTCCACCGACGTCACCGATGACGGCGATCCTCATGTGCGGTCAAGTTGCCTTTCGTCGCACCGGCCGGGGCAGGGATGTCGAGCGAAGAGCGACGCGGTCCATCCGACGAGCAATGGTGTTGATCTCCCGGACAGCCTGGCCGATCATGCTGCGTTCGATCGGAGACAATTCATCGCGGTCGATGAGGTCGGTGGGCTGCTGCCCGTGCCGAAGCCGATGGAGGTGATGGCGCAGTCGCATTCGCTGCAGGATCTCGAAGACCTCGATCAGGCGGTCGGCCTGGGCGCCGTGCAGGATGGCCGAGCCGGAGGCGTCACGGAGTCGCTTGACGGTCTGCAGTTCGGTGGAACCGACTCCCAGTGCCGCCCACCGGGCGATGCTCACCACCGGAAGCAGTCCGTGGGTCTTGACGTCGAAAGTGTCGCCCTTGCCGGTGAACACATCGCGGAGCGAGCGATCCCGCACCTTCGCCCGGTGCGACAGCGATTCCGACAGCAGCAGGTCCATTGCCGCCGGATGCCGCCGGAACTCGGTGAACACCTGCGCCACCTGCGGCAGTCCCGGCGTGCCGTGGATCGGCCGGGCGTCGACCAGCAGGGAAGCGATGACAGCGAGGCCCTTGCGGTGCGGCGCCATCGTCGCGCGGGAGTGTTCCTCGGGCGCCGTCAGCCAACGGGTTGCCGCCGCCCGCCACTCACTGTTCGTCCGGGAGAACGCCTTGTTCGACGCGTTCGCGCCGTTGACGTCGACGCCGAGCCCTGCGGCGGTCAGCAGTTCGTTGACCTCACCGAACGCGTCGCGGAAGAGCACCATCGTCTCCGAGGACATGGCGTCGTCGAAGGCGATGGCCACGTCGAGATCCGAACACGGCACGGCCTCGCGTCGGCCGTGACTCCCGAGGAAGAGCCAGGTGAACTGGTCGGGGGCGAGGTCAGGATGGTCGTCGAAGACCAGCTGGATGGATCGCCGGACGATCGCGTCGACGATCGCGGAGTACACCCGGATGACGCGATCGACGGCCAGCCCCCGATCGAGGATGTCACCCAGAATCGACGGTGCGCGCCGGGCCCGTTCGATCAACTCGGCGCGGTTGCGGGCACGCCGAATCTGTTCGAGCATCCCGAACCCCGCCGTCGTCGGCGCCAGAACGAAATCACGCGCTCCGAGCACGCCGCGCAGGTTGTCGGCTCGATCGACGACCGGCAGGTACTCGGATCGGGTGTCGAGCAACGTGATCAGTGCCTCGACAGACGAGCCGGAGAGCTCCACCGTCGTGGCCGGGTGCACCATCACCTCGCGCGCGGGGGTGTCCCCGGAGATTCCGTCACCGACGACTCGGCGGCCCAGCACCGCGTCGGTCACGATGCCGTAGGTCCCGTCACCCGATTCGACGACGGCGCAATGCATGTCACGCTCCGCCAGCTGCCGTGCGACGACGGCGACGGGTGTGTCCGGACCGATGACCAACGGCGTGCTCGCAACCAGGTCTCCGACCGTGCTGAACATCGGCGCCGAGGTCGAGCGGCGTCGGGTTCGGGAGATGTAGTCGGCAAGGAACCGGGCGCCGCTGCGCGAGTAGAACGCCGGCTCGACCAGGTTGCCCGGCAGGACTGCAATGCTTGCCGCCGTGGTGGCGACCACCCGGGGGCCGATGGGGCGCTCGGTGAGCATGGCGGAGAACCCGAACACATCGCCGGCGACGAACCGGTCGTCACCGGCCTTCGTCACCTGGTCCTGGTCGTGCCAGAGGTCGACTTCGCCGGTCAGCACCACGTAGATCTCTGTGGGCGGCGCCGTGAACGCGTCGACCACCAGGTCGCCTGCAGAGAACTCGCGGACCGCCGCTGTGGCGGCGATCTCCGCCAATCGCGAGGAACCGAGAGCGGTGAACGGTTCGATGCCTGAAAGAAAGCGGCACAGTTCAGCCGCCTGCGCATCAGCAGAGCCGGCGTCGCCCATCGTCAAGGCCGAGTCGGCTCAGCGCATGCCGACATAGATCTGCCCGCTGGACACATCTTCCTCGAGCGCCTCCAGCGAGCGGCCGCGGGTCTCGGGCACCTGGGTGTACACGAAGACCAATGCTGCCACTCCGATCGCGGCGAACAGGAAGAAGGAGCCGGTGATACCGACAGCCGCGACCAGGGTTGGGAAGTAGAGCCCGAGGAATCCGTTGGTGACCCAGCAGAAGAAGACCGCGACACCGATGCCGAGGCCGCGCATGTGCAGCGGGAAGACCTCGGCCAGCCACACCCACACGGCGACATTGAGGAACGTCTGCATCGACAGCACGAACCCGACGACGAGGACGAGGATCACGTAGGGCCGCGCCGGGTTCCCCGCCGGAAGCAGCATCGACGCGACACCGACGAGGCAGTGGAACGTCGTGGTCAGCGACAGGCCGATCAGGAAGGTCTTGCGGCGGTCGATGCGATCCATGTTGCGCAGCGCGATGATGCCGCCGAGCACGGCGACCACTCCGAATGCGATGTTGGCGAGCACGGCCCGCTCCTCGGTCATGCCCGATTCCTCCAGCACCCGCGTGCCGTAGTACATGATCGAGTTGATGCCGGTGAGCTGCTGGGTCATACATACTCCGATGCCGACGAAGATGATGCGCCGCAGCCACTTGCTGCCCATGACGGCACGGATGCCGATCTGGTTGGCCTGCCTCTCGTGCCGGGCGACCATCTCGACCTGAGCGATCTCCGCCTCCGCCCGGTCCTCGGAACGCACGGTCTTCAGCACCGCGAGTGCTTCGTCGTTCTTGCCCTTCTCCACCAGCCAGCGCGGCGACTCCGGCATCCGCAGCATGCCGAAGAACAGAGCTACCGCCGGAAGCGCGCAGACCGCGAACATGATGCGCCAGACGCCGTCCACGTGGCCGAGTGTCACGCCGAGAATCGCGTTCACCACGAATGCGGACAGTTGGCCGACGACGATGGCCAACTCGTTGCGCCCGGTGATCGACCCGCGAATCTCGTAGGGCGCCAGTTCGGCGAGGAAGACCGGGACCACCGTCGACGCGCCGCCAACGGCGAGTCCGAGCACGATGCGGCCTGCCACCAGAGTCGCGAAGCCTACCGCAGAGAAGGTCCCGGATTCGGGCCCGGCCGGGGAGAACACGACCAGCAGGACGCCGAAGAAGAACAACAGCGCCAAGATCAGGATGGTCTTGCGACGCCCGATCTTGTCGGAGATGATCCCGCCGAGCAGGGCACCGAACGCGGCGGCGAACAGCAGGGAACTGATGACCACGCCCAGTTGGAGCAGGGAGAGCCCGAGTTCTTTCGCCATCGGACCCTCGGCGCCGTTGGCCACGCCGGTGTCGTAGCCGAAGAGCAGGCCGCCCAGGCAGGCGACGACCGAGATGAGGCCGATCCGCTGTCGGTGAGGACCGCTGGTCAGGGGTGGAAGGTCGGCCTCAGCCGGTGAATCCGCATGTGTCGTCATGTTGTCCAGCTCTCTCCGGTCAGCCGACGCTGGCTGAGTTGGCGGTCTTCAACGTTTCGGCGGCGACCCGAAGGCCTTCCAGGGGCCCGAATGCGACGTCTTCGTGTTCGATGTTCACCCACATGTCGGGATCGACGGCTTCCAGTGCGCCAAGGAACCGTGTCCAGAATTCCGTGTCGTGCCCGCGGCCCACGGCGACGAAGTCCCACGCCGAGTCCTCGGGCCACTTGTTCACGACATGCCTGCCGCCGAGCCCGGTGGGATTCTGATCCAGGGGGATTCGGGTGAAGCGGTCGTCGAGCACGCCGTAGATCCTGCAGTTGTCATTGATGCGGGTGTCCTTGGCCGCGGCGTGGAACACCAGCGGGCCCAGCCATTCGATGGCCGCGACCGGGTCGATGCCCTGCCAGAACAGATGCGACGGATCCATCTCCGCACCGACGTGCGTGGCTCCCGTCTTGTCGACGAGGCGCTTCATGGTCGGCGGATTGAACACCAGGTTCTGCGGGTGCATCTCGATGGCGACCTTGACGCCGTTCTCGCGCGCGAGCGCGTCGATCTCGGACCAGAACGGCACCGCCACGTCGTCCCACTGGTAGTCCAGCGAGTCGAGGTATCCGGAGTCCCACGTATTGACGTGCCACGCCGGCCACTGCCCGCCACGATGGGCCTGCGGCAGACCGGACATCGTGACGACTCGGTCCACGCCCAGCAGGCCGGCGACCCGGATCGCGTCGCGGAGATCGTCGGCGTCCTCGGGACCGACCTCTGGATCGGGGTGCAGCGGGTTGCCGTTGCAGTTGAGCCCGGCGATCGACACCCCGGTGCCGTCGAAGGTCGACAGGTACTGCTGCGGCGTGACGTCGCCGGCCAGTAGCTGTTTGACGGGCAGGTGGGGGGTGGGGAGGAATCCGCCCGCGTTGATCTCGGCTCCGGTGAGCCCGAGTGAGGCGATGACCTCCAGCGCTTCCCGCAGCGGCTTGTCGTGCAGGATCGCGGTGTAGACACCCAGCTTCATGATGGTGCGACTCCTTTTCGTGGTCAGACGACTTTGACGGTGGTGCCGCCCGACTGGGCGGACTCGGCGACGGCGGCGACAACGCGCAGTCCGTGAAGACCGGCATGAAAGTCCGGCAGCGGTCCCAGGTCGCCAGCGGGGCGAGCGGAGCGCCGGGGAGCGGAACGGTCGGCGATCTGGTCGAGGAAGGCACGGGTCTGGTAGACGAACAGGTCGGCGACCCCGTGTCCGACGCCGCCGGCGTCCATCGGCAGGCCGCCGCGGATGTACGGGTGGTCGGGGCCGACGATGACGCGTCGTGGGCCGCTCAGCTCGGCGCGGCCCCCGTCGGTCGAGATCTCGAATTCGCCGGGACGGTGCAGATTCCACGCCGCGGATCCTGCGGAGGCGAAGAGTTCGAAGCCCAAGCCGTCGGGCAGATTGTGGGCGACCCGGGACGCCGAGAACGTTCCCACCGCACCGTTGGCGAACGTCGCCGTGAATGTCGCGACATCCTCGTTCTCGACGGGCGCCGACTCGTCGCTGACGGCTCCCTTGGTGTGACCGTAGGTGACGCCGAGCGGCACGGGCCGCTCCCTGATCACGGTGGCGAAGGCCGCGCCGCCCACTTCGGTGATCGCACCGCAGATGAATTCGCTCAGATCGATCAGGTGGCTGCCGACGTCCGCGAGGGCACCGGTGCCCGGGCCGCCCCGGTAGCGCCACGTGATCGGCGACGTCGGGTCCAGCGCGTAGTCGCACCAGTAGTGCCCGTTGAAGTGCACCAGCTCGCCGATCGTGCCGCCGGCGAGCTCACGCCGAATCTGCTCGACCGCGGGCGAACGGCGGTAGGTGTAGCCGACGGCTGTCACACGGTCTGAAGCGTCCGCGGCGGCGACCATCGCCTCGGCGTCGGCCAACGATCCCGCGAGCGGCTTCTCGCACAGCACGTGCTTGCCCGCGGCCAGCAGGCCTTCGACGATCTCGCGATGCAGATGGTTGGCCACCACGACGCTGACGGCGTCGATGTCACGTGCCTCGGCGATCGCCCGCCAGTCGAATTCCGCCCGCTCGTACCCGTACCGGCCTGCCGTGTCGTCGGCCACGGCCTGGTTGGTGTCGGCAACAGCGACAAGTCGCACGTCCGGACAATCGGTTCCGAAGACGGTGCTGGCGGAGCGGTATCCGGCGGCATGTGCCCGGCCTGCCATTCCCCCGCCGATGACGGCAACTCCGATCGATGGCTTGGTCACTCCCTGCTGCTCCCGTCTGATTGACGCCCCGTCGTGCGCGTCCTCTGGTTCCGGATCGTTCGTCCGGTCTACTAGACCGGTCTAACTCGGCTACTATGAGCGCTGTCACACCCGGCTGTCAACCCCTGGCGGCTTCCGAAACGAGGTGCACGTGGCGAGGGATCGCGATCGGCCGACCATGCAGGACATCGCCGACAAGGTCGGAGTGTCGAAGGCGCTCGTGTCCTTGGTCTTCCGCAATGCCGCCGGGCCGAGCGCGGAGACCCGTCAGCGGGTGTTCGCCGCCGCTGACGAGCTGGGATACCGGGTCAACCGAACCGCGGCGTTGATGACCTCCCGCCGGTCCCATCATCTCGGCGTCACGATCAACATCCGCAACAGCTTCCACACCGAGATCGCCGAACACATCGTCGCTGCAGCCGACCGGGCCGGCTACGAGATCGTGCTCGGGGCGGTCACCCCCACCCATGGCGAGGCCAAGGTGATCGAGACCCTGCTCGACTTTCGTTGCGAGGGAATCCTGTTGCTCGGCCCCGAATTGTCGGCGAGTGAACTGGCCGACCTCGGCGGCAAGATACCCTCCGTCGTCATCGGACGGCGTGTCCGGACCGACGAATTGGACGTCGTACGCACCGCTGACGGCCGCGGTATCGCGTCGGTGGTCGACCACCTCGTCGGGCTCGGCCACCGTGAGGTCGTCCACGTTTCCGGCGGGACCGGGGTGATCGCGACTGATCGCTGCAACGGCTACCTTCGCGCGATGCGCAGGCACGGTCTGGACGGCAATGCCGAGGTCATCGAAGCTGATTTCACGGAGTCAGCCGGGATCGTTGCCGCACAACGACTGATGGAGCGACCGCTGCCGACGGCAGTGGTGTGCGCCAACGACCGCCTGGGTGCCGGTGTGTTGGACGCGCTGCGGCGCGCCGGAGTGGACGTTCCCGGTGAGGTCTCGGTCACAGGGTACGACGACAGCATGCTGGCGCGGCTGGGCCACATCGATCTCACGACGGTCGGCCAGAAGCCGCAGGAGCAAGCCGATCACGCGGTCGCAGCCGTCATCGAACGCCTCGACATGGGTCGCACTGAAGCTCGGTCCTTTCTGTTGACACCAGAGCTGGTCGTCAGGGCAACGACCGCACCACCTCGGTGAATGTGGTCGGCGACACCGCGAGGATCGCACGCGCGAATGACAATCGCGTCGCACCCAGATTCGCCCCCGAGGAATCGGGATATCGGTTTCCGCACCCGTCACGGCCTCTCATGCCCGACAATCGGCGGGCGGTGATCGCAGCGATGCACCGTCCTTGATGATGGGATTTGCATGGGCCGTGCACTGCACGTCAGACGAGTCGGGGCATTGGCTCTCGTACGGAGAAGTGGCAGGCAGCGGGCCGGCTCATGCTGACGTGGCTGGCGTGCTCTGGTGCTCGTCGTCGTGGTGACATCCGTCGTCGTCGTAAAGCTCCTCGCGCGTAGGCGTGCGCCGGACCCCGGCTGGTTCATCGACAGCACCCGCGCCGCAGGGGCGCTCACTGTGATCGGCACCATGTTCGCGGTGCTGATGGCCTTCACCATCTTCTACGCGCTGCAGAACTACCAACGCGCGCGCGACGGCGGCAGCATGGAGGCGATTGCGGTCACCGAGTTGCACAACGTCGCCGATGTGCTCGAAGGGCACCAGGGGGAACGCCTGCACGGCGACCTCATCTGCTACTCGCGTGCAGTCGTCAACGACGAATGGCCTGCGATGGCGCGGGGCGAACGATCGGACACCGTGCAGCACTGGGTCGACGCGATGGTCTTCGATTTCGCGGCCACAGATCCGACGAACCCCAAGCAGGAAGCGGCCTACTCGCAGTGGTTCGACCAGCAGGCACAGCGCAGGGACGGTCGCCGTGCCCGCGCCGCTGAGATTGATCCGTCGGTGCCGCCGCCGCTGTGGATCGTGCTGGGGATCGGCGCGACGGCCATCTTCATCTACATGTGCGTCCAGGCCGACCGCCGGGAGAGCGCCGTCGTTCAGGCGGTGCCCATCGCGTTCGTGTCGGCGCTCGTGACATCTGCCCTGCTCGTCGTGGCGTTCCTCGATCACCCCTACGCCGATTGGGCGGGCAGCCAGCAACCCGATGAGATGCGAGTGACGCTGAGTCTCATCGACGACGGTCATGTCGTGCCCTGCAATCCGAACGGCGATGCCACGTAGCGCCGCTACTCCCACCTGACCTCGTCGGGTGTCTTGTCCGGCCGCAATCCGCGCCACGACGGTTGCCGCAGCCTGCCATCGGATGTCCGCTCGCTGTAGCGCACCTCCCCCACCAGCGTCGGCTCGATGAACGTCACGCCCTTGGCGTCCTGCGTCGGAAGCCGTGCCGCAAAGGGTGATTCGTCGGTTTCCAGCGGCGCCAGCGTCTTCTTGAGCTTCGCCAGTTCCTTCTCGGTGAAGCCGGTGCCCACCCGCCCGACGAACTGCAGGGCGCCGTCGGCGTCGGGGATGCCCAGCATCAGGGCGCCGATCCCGCTGGTGCGTCCGCCGGTGCCTTCGCGCCACCCGCCGAGCACCACTTCCTGGGTGCACCAGATCTTGTCCTTGATCCAGGACGATGACCGCCTGCCCGCCTGGTACGTCGAGTCCAGCTTCTTGGCGACCACGCCCTCCCACCGCTGCTTGCGCGCGTACTCCAGCGCCTCCGGGCCGTCACCGGGCAACCGGTCGGGCACGATCAGGCCGGCGCCCTCGGCCACCGCCTCGAGGATCTTGCGCCGGTCGGAGTACTTGGCGCGCAACAGCGATCGGCCGTCGAGTGCCAGGATGTCGAACGCCCAGAACTCGACGCGGGTGGAACGCGCCCGGTTCTGCATCTCGCCGAAGCTGGGCACCCCGGACTCGTCGAGGGCGACCGCCTCCCCGTCGAGGATGACGTGGTGGTCGGCGAGGTCGGCGCCGAGCGCGGCCAGCTGCGGATACTCGCGGGTGACGTCGCGGCCCCGGCGTGACCGAAGGGTGAGCGTGCCGCGATCGGCGTCGACCAGCAGGCGGTAGCCGTCCCACTTCCCCTCGAACGCCCACTGATTCGCCTTGAGCCTTTCCACCGACCCTTCGGTGGCGAGCATCGGCGCGAGGTCGCCCGGGGTGGGCTGCTTCTGCTCCTTCATCCGGTGGGCGAGCCAGTTCTTGCCGTCGGTCTGGATGAGCGCATAACGGCCGCTGACCTTCTCGCCCTGGAGGGTGACGATCACCTCGCCGCCCTTGGCGGGCCCGTCCGGGGCGTGGTCGTTGAACTTCTCGGTCTCGTAGGTGCCGGTGTCCCAGACGTAGACCTCGCCGCCGCCGTACTCCCCCTTCGGGATATCGCCGGCGAAGGTGAGGTACTCCATCGGATGGTCCTCGGTGTGCACGGCCAGGTGGTTGACGCTCGGGGTCTCCGGCAGGTTCTTCGGCACCGCCCAGCTGACGAGGACGCCGTCGCGTTCCAGGCGGAAGTCGTAGTGCAGCCGGCGGGCGTGGTGCTCCTGGATGACGAACTTGTCGTTGTTGCCGACCGCGGGCGCCTTGGCGGGCACGGGTTCCGGCGTCCTGCCGGGGTCACGCATGCTGCGGTAGGTGGTCAGCCGGTCGGCCAGCGGCACCTTCTCGTCGAGTTCGGCGAGCAGGTCACCGTCGCGTTCCACCCGTTCGAGCACCTCGTCGAACCGCAGGTGCCGCAGGTCGGGATCGGCGATCTCGTCCCAGGTGCGCGGCGCCGCCACCGTGGGCTCCTCGCGGCCGCGCAGCGAGTACGGCGCGATCGTCGTCTTCGCGGCGCTGTTCTGGCTCCAGTCGACGAACACCTTGCCGGTGCGCAGGCTCTTCGTCATCGTCGCGGTGACGTGCTTGGGCATCGTCTTCTCGAGCTGTTGGGCGACGCGGCGGGCGAGCACCGACGCGCCCCGCGAGCTGATCGGCTCCTCGAGCGGCACGTAGAGGTGCAGGCCCTTGCTGCCGCTGGTGAGCGGATAGGTGGTCAGCCCGATGTCGGTGATGAGGTCGCGCACCTCGTGGGCGACCTGGCACAGCTGCCGGAACGTCACCCCCTCGCCGGGGTCGAGGTCGAACACGATGCGGGTGGCCGGGCCGACCTTGCCGTCGACGAACCGCCACTGCGGCACGTGCACCTCCAGCGACGCCTGCTGGGCGAGCCACGCCAGCCCTTCCCGGGTGTCGATCACCGGGTAGGTCGTCGTGCCGGATTTGTGCGTGACGCTCTCGCGATGCAGCCACTCCGGGGCCGACGACGCGAGTTGCTTCTCGAAGAACTCGAGCTCGCCGACGCCGTTCGGCCACCGCTTGCGGGTGACCGCGCGGCCGGCGATGTGCGGGACCATGGCGTCGGCGATCGCCACGTAGTAGTCGAAGACCTCACCCTTGGTCGTCCCGGTTGCCGGGTACAGCACCTTGTCCGGGTTGGTCAGCCGCACCCGCCCGAGTTGATCCACCACACGACGGTATTACCCGTTGTAGCGTCGTACCAGTGAAGATCCTGTGCGCGGCGTGCATCCTCGCCGTCGGCGCCATGATCGCCGCGCCGCAGGCCGCCGCCGATCCCCGCGACTGGGTGCCCTACTGCTCAGGCGATCAGACGCCGATGGACGACAACTGCAGGGCGATGGCCCACCAGCACTTCACCCACGACGCGCCCGGCGCCAACCCGCAGGTGCCCGTCGGTCTCGACCCCGGCAACGAACCCGCCGTCTGACGCTTCTGTGCGCGAGTTCTACACCAGGGCTGTGATCGTCGCGCTTCAGCGACCCTGGTGTAGAAATCGTCGTCCACAGTCGGCCATTCATCCACAGCCCGCGTCGTGAGTCGACGCTGAGCCGTCTCTCGCGTCGGCGTCACTGCTGACCATCGATCCATGGACCAACCCCTGATCGGTCGCGAAGCACTCAGCAGCGGCGCCCTCACCCGCGGCCGCCTGCGATGGAACTACCGGGCTCAGCACCCGCGGGTGTATGTGGCCAAGGGCGCCGAACCGACGTTGTGGAGCAACACCGTGGCCGCCTGGCTCTGGACCGAAAGGCGGAGCGTCATCGCCGGGCGAGCTGCGGCCGCACTGCACGGCGCACGATGGGTCGACGCATCAACGCCCATCGAGGTGATCGCTGCGCACGGGCGGCCCCGTCCCGGTGTGATCGTCCGCGAAGAACGGCTCGGCGCCGACGAAGTCGCTCGAGTCGGCGAACTTCCCGTCACGACGCCGGCACGCACGGCGTTCGACCTCGCGCGGCACCTTCCCCGAGACCGCGCCGTGCAGCACCTCGACGCGCTTGCCGCGGCCACCGGCGTCACGGCCGCGGATGCCCTGGTGCTCGCCGAGCGGTACCGCGGCGCACGCGGCACACGGCGCGCCCGCGTCGCTTTGCATCTCATGGACGGCGGCGCCCAGTCACCACGGGAGACCTCGTTGCGGCTGCTCCTCATCGATGCCGGGTTGCCTGCGCCGCGCACGCAGATCCGCGTCGCCGACGGCCACCGAGAAGCCTTCATCGACATGGGCTACGACGAACCGATGGTCGGCCTCGACTACGAGGGCGCCCACCACGCAACCATTCGCGGTCAGTACGTCTACGACATCGGCCGAGCTGAGTTCATCGAGCGTCAGGGCTGGATCGACCTGCGAGTGGTGGCCGAACACAGTCGGCAGTTCATCCTCCATCGGGTGCACGAGGCGTTCGGCCGTCGCGGCTGGACCCCTCCGCCCAGTTCTACGCCACGGTCGTGATGTGGCCTCGCGGACAGCCCTGCTGTAGAACTCGGCGACCGATCCCCGCTACTCGTCGTCGGCGCTCAACACCGCGAACGGCGCCGTCGGGACCTCGGCGACGGCCAGCTTCGCCGCCGAGTCGACCGGGATGACGTCGCCCGCCAGCGCCGCGAGCGCCTTGTTGGTGCCGACGTCGCGGCCGGCCTGCTCGCTGAGCAGCCACCGCACCTCGAGCATGTCGCAGTACGCCTGGATCTGCGTGCCGGCGCCGTGGACGGCCTGATGAGCGAGGTGGCCGTAGGGCGTCAGCACCTCCATCACCCACAGCCGCGCGGCCGTCGACTCGTCGACGTCGTGGCCGGCCTCGCGGCACAGCTGCGCCTGGTAGGCGTACAGGTCGCCGAGCAGGATCGCGGCCTGCCCCTCTCCGGCGTCGATGCCGGTGAGATCTCGCAGACGCTGCGCGTGGTAGCGCCGGTCGCCGACCACGACGTGCACACGTAACCGGCTCGGGTCGGCGCTGTCGGGTTGCAGTGACAGTTCGTCGACGGCGAAGCCGAGGTCGTTGAGCCGGCGGATGGTGCCCTCGACGCGGTAGCGGTCGGTGAAGCCGAACACCGGCTCGGCGTGCAGCACGTCCCACAGATCCCGGTAACGCCTCTCGACCTGTTTGGCCTCTTCGATCAGCTTGTCCTGCAACCCTTCCGAGGCGCCGATGCGCTCGGCCACGTCGATCATGCCGCCCGCCACGTTCTGCACCATGATGTCCAGATCCTGTCGGCGTTGCCCGCGGCTCAGCGACGGGTGCACCTCGGAGGTCTCGGCGTCGACGAGGTGCGCGGCCAGGAGTTGACCGTCCCTCGAGAACAGCGTGTTCGCCAGCGAGCAGTCACCCCAGAAGACACCGTGGCGGTGCAGTTCCACCAGCAGGCCCGCCATCGCGTCCAGCAACCGCGCCCGGTGCTTGGGCTCGTCCGGCGGCAACCGCATGAACAGCCGCCGGTACTGCCACGACCCCTCGAGGTAGCGGGTCACCAGGATCGCCGTGTCGAACTCCGGCTGCACCACCACGCCGGCCGGACGCACCGCAGGCAGCGCCATCTCCTCGAGCCGGCGCAGCACGTCGAACTCCTTGACCGCGATCCGCGCGGGCATGTCCTTGACCGCCCACAGCGCGCCGTCGGCCTCGACGAACTTCACCAGGTGCCGGCTCGGGCCGACGGGGAGGTCGCGCAGCGCGACGTCGGGAGCCTTCCAGTGCACCAACGGCAGGTCCCACGGCAAGGCGAGCAGACCCGCCGTGGGGGCCCGCAGCCGCAGTTCCGGCGGGCGCATGATGTCAGTTCAGACGTTCGCCGGTCTCCGGATGGAACAGGTGCACATTGCCTTCCGGCTTCATCCGCAACTCTATGGTGTCGGCCAGCTTGACCGGCTTGCGGGACAGCGACCGCGCCACCAACTCCACGTCGGGATGTGCGTGGGTGTACAGGTAGGTCTCGCTGCCGAGGTCCTCGACGAGGTCGATGACGACGTCGATACCGCCGCCCGGTGACACCTCGAGATCCTCGGGGCGGATGCCGAGCGTGACCTTCTCGACCCCCGCCTCGTGCAGCTTGGTCAGGTGCTCGCGCTCGAGCGGCAGCGTGGAGTCCTCGCTGATCCGTACACCGTCGGCGACGACGGGTGCCGTCACAAGGTTCATCGCGGGCGAACCGATGAAGCCGGCGACGAACGCGTTTGCCGGCCGGTCGTAGAGCTCATTGGGCGAGGCGAACTGCTGCAGCTTGCCGAAGCGCAGCACGGCCACCCGGTCGCCCATCGTCATCGCCTCCACCTGGTCGTGGGTCACGTAGACGGTGGTGGTGCCCAGACGCCGCTGCAGCGCGGCGATCTGGGTGCGGGTCTGCACGCGCAGCTTCGCGTCCAGGTTGGACAGCGGCTCGTCCATGCAGAAAACCTGCGGCTCGCGCACGATGGCGCGGCCCATCGCGACGCGTTGCCGCTGACCGCCGGACAGCTTGGCGGGCTTGCGATCCAGGTGTTCGGTGAGGTCAAGGATCTTGGCGGCGTCCTCGACCTTCTTGCGCCGCTCGTCGGCGGAGACACCCCGCAGCTTGAGTGCGAAGCCCATGTTCTCGGCCACGGTCTTGTTGGGGTACAGCGCGTAGTTCTGGAACACCATCGCGATGTCGCGATCCTTCGACGGCACGCCCGTCATGTCCTTGCCGCCGATCTCGATGGCGCCTTCGTCGATGTCCTCGAGTCCGGCGAGCATGCGCAGTGCGGTGCTCTTGCCCGAACCGGACGGTCCGACCAGGACGACGAATTCGCCGTCCTGGATGTCGAGGTTGAGGTTGTCGACCGCGAGCTTGTCGGAGCCTTCATAGATGCAGGAGGCGTTCCTGTAGGTGATTGATGCCATTGTTCTTCTCCCGGTTCGTTTTCTGACGTTTACTTGATCGCGCCGAACGAGAGTCCGCGCACCAGCTTGTTCTGGGCGAACCACCCGCAGAGGATCACGGGGAGCGCCGCCATGGTCGCGGCCGCCGACAACACGGCCCAGTACTGTCCCTCACCGGCGATGAAGCCGACGAGGTACACCGGCATCGTCTGTGCGTTCACCGCGGTCAGGTTCACCGCGAGGAAGAATTCGTTCCAGGCGAAGATCACGCAGATGAGCGCCGTCGCCGCGATGCCGGGCGAGACCAACGGAAGGATCACCTCTCGCACGGATCGCCACAGGCTCGCGCCGTCCAGGCTGGCGGCCTCGAGGAGTTCGCCCGGCACCTCGAGGAAGAACGACCGCATCATCCACACTGCGATCGGAAGATTCATCGACGTGTACAGGATCACCAGGGCCCAGATGTTGTCCAGCAGGCCGATGTTGGACACGATCACGTACAGCGGCAGGATCGCCGCGACGACGGGCAGCATCTTCGTGCTCATGAAGAAGAACAGCGCATCGGAGGTCTTGCGGACCGGCCGCAGCGACAGGGCGAACGCCGCGGGCACGCCGAGCAGCAGCACCAGGATCGTCGACATGGCGGTGGCGAACACCGAGTTCAGCATGGCGGGCCCGATGCCCTGATTGAAGACGGCCGAGTACTGATCCAGCGTCGGGACGAAGAACAGCTTCGGCGGATTGGTCGCCGCGTCACTCTCGGCCTTGAACGAGGTGAGCACCATCCAGAACACCGGGAAGAAGAAGCCGAGTCCGACCAGCCACGCCACGATGCCCCACGGGCTGAACTTCTTGGACTTCTTCTTGCGGACCGGAGCGCCATCTCTGGTCGCCGTGGCCTTTTCGGCAGTGGTAGTAGTCATAGCTAGGCCGCCTCTTCCTTGCCGGAGAATGATTTGAAGATCAACCGCAGGGCGAAGCTGGCGATGATCATCGTGAAGATGACGACCACCACGCCCATGGCCGCCGCCTGCCCCATGTCGAAGCCCAGGAACGCGCGCTGATAGATGTAGAACGGCAGGTTCGCACTGGCGACACCCGGCCCGCCCTGCGTCATCATGAAGATCGCGTCGAACGTGTTGACCAGGTAGACCGCGCCGAGCACGACACCGAGTTCGATGAAGCGCCGAAGGTGCGGCAGCGTCAACTCCCGGAAGAGCTGGATCGCGGTCGCCCCGTCGACCCGGCCCGCCTCGAGCTGGTCGCGAGGCATGGACGTCAGGCCGGCCAGGATCAGCAGCATCATGAACGGCGTCCACTGCCAGATCAATTCGACCATCACCATGGCCAATGGGAACTGACCAATCCAGTCGACCGGACCGATTCCCACCAGCGACAGCGCCCAGTTGAGGATGCCGTTGTTGGGGTCCAGGATCGTCGTCTTCCAGACCAGCGCACCCGCGACGGGTGTGATGAGGAACGGGGTGATCAACAGCGTGCGGACCACACCGCGGCCGAGGAACGCGCGATCCAGCAGCAGCGCGATTCCCAGCCCGAGCGCCGCCGAGATCAGCACCACCCCCACAATCAGGATGACGGTATTGCCCGCCACCGACCAGAACTGGCTGTCCTGGATGACCGCGAGGTAGTTGCTGAACCCCACGAACTGCCGCGAGCCGGGCCGCACCAGGTTCCACGACAGCGTGGAGTAGTAGAGCGTGAACAGGAACGGCACCTGCGTCACCGCGATCATGAAGATCAGAGCGGGAAGCAGCGGACCTCGCCGTCGCCATCCCTCGGCCCGACTCACGCCGACGTCCTGGGCCTCCTTGATCTTTCGAACGCGTTCGGCGACGGCTTTCTCGTCGGCCGCGGCCGTGGACTCGGAGGTTACCGAAGTTGTAGTCATCACTTCTCCTGGTAGCTCTTGCCGACGACCTCGGCATACAACTGTGCTTGCTCGAGCGCGTCGTCGACGGACTTCTGCCCGGCGATCGCCGCACTGATCTGCTGGCTCACCCGCGTCCCCAGGTCCTGGAACTCCGGGATGCCGACGAACTGGATGCCGGTGTACGGCACCGGCTGCACGGTCGGCTGGTTCGGGGTGGCGCTCTCGATCGACTTCAGTGTCAACGGACCGTAGGACTTCGAGATCGCCTCGTACTCCGGCAGTTCGGTGTAGGTGGAGGTGCGGCTACCCGGTGGCACCCGCGCCCAGCCCAGCTTCTCGCCGACCAGCTTCATGTAGTCCTTGCTGGTCATCCACGAGATGAACTTCCACGCTCCGTCGGGATTCTTGGCAGCCTTCGGGATGCCGAGCGCCCAGGTGTACAGCCAACCGGAGTTGGGCTTCTCGACGATCGGCGCAGGCAGGTAGCCGATCTTGCCGACCAGGTCCGGATAGGTCTGCGGATCCTCGAGCACCGACACCGCCGACGTCGCGTCGTACCACATCGCCGTCTGACCCTGGCCGAAGAGGTTGGCGCATTCCTGGAATCCGGTTGAGGAGGCACCCAATTCGCCGGATTCCTTGATCGTGTTGACGTAGAAGTTGACCGCCTCTTTCACCTCGGGGCTGTTGAGCTGGGCGTTCCACTGCTCGTCGAACCAGCGGCCGCCGAAGGTGTTGATCACCGTGTCCAGCGGTGCGAGCACCTCACCCCAACCCGGCTTGCCGCGCAGACAGATCCCGGCCCGGTCGCCGGTCTTGAGGGTCTTCGCCCAGCCTGCGACTTCCTGCCAGGTGGGCTGGTAGTTCGGATTCTGGTCGACCTTGATGCCGGCCTGCTCGAAGAGATCCTTGCGGTACATCAGGAACGACGATTCGCCGTAGAAGGGAACCGAGTACATGTTGCCCTCGTAGGACAGCGACTCCCGCAGCGACGGGATGAAGTCCTCCTCGTCGTACCCTGGCGTGTTCTTCGCGTAGTCCGAGAGGTTGAGCAACCAGCCGTCCCTGGCCCACTGCGGGGTTTCGAAGTTGCTGATCATCGCGACGTCGAACTGACTCCCACCCATGGCCGTCGACATGGTGATCTTCGCCCGGGCCTGGTTCTCCGAGAGCGAGATGAATTTCAGCTTGACGCCGGGATTCTCCTTCTCGAACTCGGTCGACAGCTCCTGGGCGTCGGCCATCTGCGAGTTGGACACCAGGGCGATCGTCACCTCGTTGTCCGATGCGCCCAGGCTGCCCGCGCCCGCGCAACCGGCGGTGAACGTCAGCCCCACCGCGGCGGCGCACGCCGAGAACCGGTGTAGAACTCTCCGTCGAGTCTTCACACTGACCTACCTTTCACTGCCCGGTCACCGGGCGAGTAGCCAACGGGCACAATCGATGTCACACACGAGTAATTTGGCGAGACCGCCCCGCAGGGCGGCCAGCGTGGCCTGGTGCTTGCCTGCGCCACTGGAGATCAGCAGGGTCTTCTTGCACGCCCGCACGTCCTCCAGCGGAACGGACACTGCCCGGGCCTGCAGTTCGCTGTCGACGGGCCGACCGTCGGCGTCGAAGAACCGTCCGCCGATCTCACCGACGGCGCCCATCGATATCAGCTCGTCGAGCATCCGGGTGTCCAGGAAGCTGCCCTCGAACAGCGTGGTCGAGGTGGAGACGGCACCCACTCCGAACAGCATCGCGTCGGCGCGCCTGCCGGCTTCCAGCGTGCGCGAGATCATCGAGTCACTGCGCATGGACGCCACCGTCGACGGGTCGGCGTACAGCGGAGCGGGTAGCCGGATAGTGTTGGCGCGCAACGTGTCCGCGCAGCGGCTGAGGATGAGCTCGACACCGGTCTGGTAGGCGGCGCTCGACATCGAGCCGTCGAGCTGCACCACGGCACGGCAGGTCGCCATACCGGCGGTCAACGCCGTCGCCACCGCCACCTGCTCGGGCCCCCAGGTGAAGCCGAGCACGTCGTTGGGGGTGAGGCGGCGCATCAGCAGCGCCGCGGCGGCGCGGCCGACACTGGCGTAGGCGGGGGGGCGGCCGGGCGCACCGATGTCCACACCGTGCCCGGCGACCACCACCTCGGTGAGGCCGAACCGCTGCTCGAGTTCGCGCTCCTCCTCGGCGTGCAGGTCGTCACTGAGGTCGGCGGGCACCACCACCTCGATGCGGACCAGGCCGCGGGACTTCGCGCGGGCCACCAGCCGGCCGGCCGTCGGGCGCGAGACGCCGAGGCGTGCTGCGATCTCGGCCTGGGTGAGGCCGTCGAGGTAGTAGAGCGTCGCGGCGCGAAGAGCCAGCCGAAGATCCTCGGGCTGGACGCGATGCGCCGTCGTGGCACGATCCGGCGTCGACACCGTCATTCCTCCACCCCGCTCTCGCGTCTCAACCATGAGCATTTGCTCAGGGGTGCGTCTAGATGCTCATCACGTTAACATGATGGGTGTGACGCAGACAACACTTTCCCCGGACCAGCGGATGCGGGCCGCCGTGCTGGTCGAGCTCGGGACCATCGCGATGCAGGAGCGGCCGGTGCCCACACCGCAGGCCGGTGACGTGCTGGTCCGGGTCGCATCGGTCGGGGTCTGCGGTTCGGACACGCACTACTACCGGCATGGGCGCGTCGGTTCGTTCGTCGTCGAATCGCCGCTGGTGCTGGGCCACGAGGCGTCGGGCACGATCGTCGGCGTCGGCGACGGGGTGGACCCGGCGCGGATCGGTCAGCGCGTGTCGATCGAGCCGCAGCGGCCCGACCCCGACACCGTGGAGACCCGCAGCGGCCACTACAACCTGTGTCCGCACATGCAGTTCTATGCGACGCCGCCCATCGACGGCGCGTTCTGCGACTACGTCACCATCGGCGCCGCCTTCGCGCACGCGGTGCCCGACACCGTGTCCGACGACGCCGCGGCGTTGTGCGAGCCGCTGTCGGTCGGCATCGCCGCGGTGCGCAAGGCCGAGGTGACCGGTGGTTCCCGGGTGCTCATCGCCGGCGCAGGCCCGATCGGCGTCGTCATCTCCCAGATCTGCAGCGCCTACGGCGCCACCGAGATCGTGGTGAGCGATCCCGACGAGGCACGGCGGCGGCAGGTGCTGGGCTTCGGCGCGACCGCGGCGCTCGACCCGACGGCCGGACCGCTCGGCGACCTCGGTGTCGACGCGTTCATCGACGCCTCCGGCGCGCCGTCGGCGGTGACCGCCGGTATCCGTGCGGTGCGGCCGGCAGGCACCGTCGTGCTCGTCGGATCCGGCGCGGAGACGATGGAGCTGCCGACCCAGGTGATCCAGAACCGCGAGCTGATGCTGACCGGGGTGTTCCGCTACGCCAACACCTGGCCGACCGCGATCGCGCTGATCGAGTCCAAGCGCGTCGACCTCGATGCGATGGTGACCGCCCGCTTCCCGCTGGAACGGGCCGCTGAGGCACTGGACGCCGACCGCACGCCGGGTAGCGTCAAGGCAGTGGTGACCGTGTCATGAAGCTCAACGCGTCGACGCTGGCGCAGCTCGAGATCCCCAAGCCCGAGTACGACCGCGCGGCAACGACTGTCGGCATCGTGCACTTCGGCGTCGGCGGATTCCACCGGGCCCACCAGGCGATGTACGTCGACCGCCTGCTCGGCGAGGGCGCCGCCTCCGAGTGGGCGATCTGCGGAGTCGGCATCCTGCCCGGGGATCGCAAGATGGCCGACGTGATGGCCGCCCAGGACGGCCTCTACACGCTGCTGCTCGAGAAGCCCGACGGCACCCGCGAAGCCCGGGTGATGGGCTCGATCGTCGACTACCGCTTCGCGCCCGACGACCCGGAGGGCGTCGTCGAACTGCTCGCCGCACCCACCACCCGCATCATCTCGCTGACCATCACCGAGGGTGGCTACCACCTCGACTCGCTGCCGGAGGTCAACGTGTTCGGCCTCGTCGCCGAAGCGCTGGCGCGGCGACGCGACCGGGGCGTGGCGTCGCCGACCATCGTGTCGTGCGACAACATCGAGGGCAACGGCGACGTCGCCCGCGCGGCGTTCACCGCGTACGCCGACCGCGTGCATCCCGGGCTGTCCGAGTGGATCACCGAACACACCCGATTCCCCAACTCGATGGTCGACCGCATCACCCCCGTCACCACACCGGAGGTGATCGCCACCGTTGCAGACGAATTCGGCGTCGACGACGAATGGCCGGTGGTCGCCGAGCCGTTCACGTCCTGGGTGCTGGAGGATTCGTTCTCCGACGGCAGGCCGCCGTTCGAGGACGCCGGCGTGCTGCTGGTCGACGACGTGACGCCCTACGAACTGATGAAGCTGCGGCTGCTCAACGCCGGCCACCAGGCGCTGTGCTACTTCGCCTACCTGTCCGGCTACCGGCTGGTGCACGACGCCGCGGGCGACCCGCTGATCGCCGAGTTCCTGCGTCAGTACATGGATTCCGAGGGCACCCCGACGCTGAAGCCGGTGCCGGGCATCGACCTGCCCGACTACAAACGGACCCTGATCGAACGCTTCGCCAACCCCGGCGTGCGCGACACCGTCGCCCGGCTGTGCTTCGGGTCGTCGGACCGCATCCCGCAGTGGTTGTTGCCGGTGATCCGGGAGAACCTGAAAAGCGGTGCGCCGGTCCGACTCTCCGCGGCGGTGGTGGCGAGCTGGGCCCGCTACGCCGAGGGCGTCGACGAACAGGGCGAACCGATCGACGTCCAGGATCAGCGCGCCGAGACGTTGATACCGCTGGCCAAGGCGCAGTACGACAACCCGCTGGCGTTCCTCGAATACACCGACCTGTTCGGTGACCTCGCCGAGCAGTCACGCTTCGCCGAGGCCTACACGTGGGCGCTCGAGTCGCTGCACCGCGACGGGGCGCGGGCCACGTTGGAGAGGCTGGTGAGCCCGTCATGACCGAACGCGCGCTGGTGATCGGTGAGGCGCTGATCGACATCGTCGAACGCGACGGCGCCATCGAGGGCGAACACGTCGGCGGCAGCCCGCTCAACGTGGCCGTCGGCCTGGCCCTTCTGGGCCGCGACGTCGACTTCCTCACCCACATCGCCGATGACGACCGCGGCCGCCGCATCGTCGAGCACGTCGAACGCTCGGGAGTCTCCATGGTCGCGGGGAGCATGACCGCGTCGCACACCCCGACCGCGCTGGCCACCCTCGACGCCGACGGCCAGGCGAAGTACGAGTTCGACATCGACTGGCAGCTCTCGGGCACACCGGAGGTGGCGCCGCCGCTCGTCGCGCACACCGGGTCGATCGCCACGGTGCTCGAACCGGGGTGTCGCGCAGCCGTGGCGCTGCTGGACGCCTACCACCTCTCGGCGACGCTCACCTTCGACCCGAACGTGCGGCCCTCGTTGATCGACGACGACGCCACCGCCCGGACTCGCATCGAGCGACTGGTGGAGCGCTGCGACGTCGTCAAGGTCAGCGACGAGGACCTGCAGTGGCTCGAGCCGGATCGCACGCCCAAACAGATCGCCCGTACCTGGCTGGGCCTCGGCCCGTCGGTGGTGGCGGTGACGATGGGTGGCCGCGGCGCCTTCGCGATGTGCGAGGCGGGTACGGCGCGCGTGGCCGCGCGGCCGGTGCAGGTGATCGACACCGTGGGCGCCGGCGATGCATTCATGGCCGGCATGATCGACGCGCTCTGGACGCAGGACCTGCTCGGCGCGGGCCGGCGTCAGGACTTGCGCCGCATCAGCCTCGACGCGCTGCACACCATGTTGCAGACGGCGGCGCTGTCCTCGGCGTTGACCGTCGCCAAGGCCGGCGCCGACCTACCCGACCGCGCGACCCGCGACGCGGCCCTCAACTCGCCTGGGCAGTGAACTCCCCGGCGCGGATCTGAGCCGCCAGCCGGTCGACGAGTTCGCCGGCCGCGTCGAACCCGGCGGCGCTCTCGGTGCGGTGGTGCAGCTTCTCCCGATCGACCTGCACCGGCCAGCGCGAGATCCCGATCGATCTCGCGGCGATGGCGATCGGCAGCACGATCAGCTGCACCAGCATGTCGAGCACCGAGACCGTCACCGTCAGCACCACCGCGAGCACGATGAACAGCAGCTTGCCGATACCGATGACCGCCCAGATGATGATCCCCAGCACCCAGAACAGCACCTTGCCCACGGGATTCGCCGGTTCCTTCGACTCCTCGGCCTCTGCCGGGGTTTCGGGCGTCTCGCCCTCTTTCGACTCGGTGTGCCACAGTTCGCGCAGTGCCATCGCTCGCCGCCACGGTAACCATCGTCGTCGCACCGTCCAGGTGACGCCGTCGGGGTCGACGACGTGGGAGCGTCCCGCCACGAACGCACCTTAAGCCAGGCTCATCGCCTTTCCGTGCTGTTTGCCGCCATACTGGCAACATGCGTTCCATCTGGAAGGGATCGATCGCCTTCGGCCTGGTGAACGTGCCGGTCAAGGTCTACAGCGCGACCGAAGACCACGACATCAAGTTCCACCAGGTCCACGAGAAAGACAACGGCCGCATCCGCTACAAGCGGGTCTGCGAGGTCTGCGGTGAGGTGGTGGAGTTCCGCGACATCGCCAAGGCCTTCGAGTCCGACGACGGCCAGATGGTCATCATCACCGACGAGGACATCGCGACCATGCCCGAGGAGCGCAGCCGCGAGATCGAGGTGCTCGAATTCGTGCCTGCCGCCGACCTCGACCCGCTGATGTACGACCGCAGTTACTTCCTGGAGCCCGAGGGCAAGTCATCGAAATCCTATGTGCTGCTGGCGAAGACACTCGCCGAGACCGACCGCGTCGCCATCGTGCACTTCGCGTTGCGCAACAAGACGCGGCTTGCGGCCCTGCGTGTCAAGGACTTCAGCAAGCGCGACGTGATGGTGATCCACACGCTGCTGTGGCCCGACGAGATCCGTGACCCCGACTTCCCGGTGCTCGACAAGGAGGTCGACATCAAGCCGGCCGAGTTGAAGATGGCCGGCCAGGTGGTCGAGTCGATGACCGACGACTTCAACCCGGACCGCTACCACGACGACTACCAGGAGCAGCTGCGCGAACTGGTGCAGGCCAAGCTCGAGGGCGGCGAGGCGTTCGCGGTCGAGGAGCAGCCGACCGAGCTCGACGAGACCGAGGACGTGTCCGACCTGTTGGCCAGGCTGGAGGCGAGCGTGAAGGCGCGTCGCGGCGGTTCCGACGGGAAAGCCGACGACGACGGCGACGGCGACGGCGACGGCGACAAGCCGGCCAAGAAGGCCCCCGCGAAGAAAGCCGCGGCGAAGAAGGCACCCGCCAAGAAGGCCGCGAAGAAGGCTCCGGCCAAGAAGGCCGCGGCCAAGAAGTAGTCCCCGCGCCCGCGAGTGTCTAACGTGGGCGGAATTCGGGCCGATTCTCCGCCCACGTTTCACACTCGCGCGGGTCACCCGCGCCCCCGCTCGCCCCCGCCGCGCCGAGCGTGCGGTGGTTGCGATTCTCGGCGGGTTTTTTCGCACTGGACGCACGTTCGGCGACGAGCGCTCTCGACGCGTCAACGCTGGAGCAGCTGCGCGAGCGCGGCGTCGAACCGGTCGCCGGAAACAGCCGACGCCGGGTCGAGTTCCGTTTGGATCAAGAGTCCGTAGAACATCGCCAGTGCCAGCGTCGCGGCGTCGTCACCCTCGTCACCGAACCCGAGGAGCCGCGCGATCGCCGGCCGGGTGCGGGTGAACCCGTCGGCGAGTTGGTCGCGAACTACCGTGTCATGGCGCGCCATCGCGACGGCCGCGAAGAAGTTCTGCACCAGCCCGGCGTGGCGCCGTCGGGTCCGCTCGACGATCGCATTGACATCATTCAGCCGCTGGGATCCTTTGGCGGTGCCTAACCCAGACAGGCCTTGCTGCACCTCCTCCAGCCAGCGATCGAGGCCCTCGATCACCGCCGCCGTCACAAGCGCGTCCTTTGAACCGAAGTGATAGCCGATCGACGCCAGATTGGCGCCCGCCTCGTCGGCGACCTCGCGGGCGGTGACGCGATTGAGTGGCAACCGTTCGAGACACCGCATCGCGCCGGCGAGTAGTTGCTCGCGGTTGCTGCGCTGGGGGCTCATCGATCTCCTCCGGTCTTGTCACCAATCTATACAAATGTTTACATTGGTGCATGGCGCTCATCATCGTGTCGGCGATCCTGGCGGCGATACTCGCGGCCTCGGCGGGGATGAAGCTGACGCACCGTCCTGCGGTGGTCGAGAGCTACCGGCGCGCGGGCGTTCCCGAGCGTTGGCTGAACGGACTCGCCGTCCTGCTGTTGATCGCTGCCTGCGCGCTGATCGCCGGACTGTGGTGGCAACCCGCCAGCCTCGCCGCGGGCGGGTTCCTCACGGCGTACTTCGTCGTCGCGACGGCGTTCCACCTCCGCGCCCGCGATACCGGGCGGATCGGCGTGCCCCTGGTTCTCGCCGCGCTCTCGCTCGCCGTCGTGAGCGAGCACCTCTGACCGCGCCGTCTTACTAGAACGTGTTCCAGAAATCGCCCACCAAGCGTCCGCGGCCTTGTTACGGTGTCGCCCGGCGACAGAAGTGGAGACGACGTGATCCTTGACAGATTCCGGCTCGACGACCAGGTGGCGGTGGTGACCGGAGCCGGTCGCGGGCTGGGGGCCGCGATGGCGGTGGCATTCGCGGAAGCCGGTGCGGACGTGGTGATCGCGGCCCGCACGCAGTCTCAACTCGAGGAGGTGGCGGAGCAGATCGCCGCGACCGGCCGACGCGCCCACGTCGTCGTCGCCGACCTCGCCCGCCCCGAGTCCACGGCCGAACTCGCACAGGCGGCGGTCGAGGCCTTCGGCAAACTAGACATCGTCGTCAACAACGTCGGCGGCACCATGCCCAACGCGCTGCTGAGCACCTCCACCAAGGACCTGCGTGACGCGTTCACCTTCAACGTCGCCACCGCCCACGCCCTCACCACGGCCGCCGCCCCGCTGATGCTCGAGCACTCCGGCGGCGGCAGCATCATCAACATCACCTCGACGATGAGCCGGCTGGCCGGCCGTGGCTTCGCCGCGTACGGCACCGCCAAAGCTGCACTCGCGCACTACACCCGCCTGAGCGCTCTGGACCTGTGTCCGCGCATCCGCGTGAACGCGATCGCGCCCGGTTCGATACTCACCTCCGCACTCGACATCGTCGCCTCGAACGACGACCTGCGTCAGCCGATGGAGAAGGCCACCCCGATGCGCAGACTCGGCGATCCGCAGGACATCGCCGCGGCCGCGGTGTATCTCGCGTCGCCGGCGGGCAGCTACCTGACCGGCACGACGCTCGAGGTCGACGGCGGCCTCACCTTCCCGAATCTCGACCTGCCCATCCCCGATCTGTGAGGACACATCCATGACCATCAGAGTCGCGCAGATCGGCACCGGCAACGTCGGCGGCCATGCGCTCACCCAACTGATCACCGACCCGCGGTTCGAGCTGGTCGGCGTGTGGGTGTCGTCGGAGGCCAAGGCGGGCAAGGACGCCGCCGAACTGGTCGGGCTGGCCGACGCCACCGGGGTGCTCACCACGAACGACCTCGACGAGATCCTCGCCGCCAAGCCGGATTGCGCGGTCTACACGGCGATGGCCGACAACCGGCTTCCCGAGGCGCTCGAGGACTACCGGCGCATCCTGTCCGCCGGCGTGAACGTCGTCGGCAGCGGCCCGGTGTTCCTCCAATACCCGTGGCAGGTGCTGCCGCCCGAACTCGTCGACCCGATCGAGACGGCCACCCGCGAGGGCGGCTCGAGCCTGTTCGTCAACGGCATCGATCCCGGATTCGCCAACGATCTGCTCCCCCTTGCGCTGGCCGGCACCTGCCAGAGCATCGAGCAGGTGCGCTGCATGGAGATCATCAACTACGACACCTACGACAGCGCCACGGTGATGTTCGATGTGATGGGCTTCGGGAAGGCGCTCGACGACCTGCCGATGCTGCTGCAGCCCGGGGTGCTCAGCCTGGCGTGGGGGTCGGTCGTCCGGCAGCTCGCTGCGGGTCTCGGCATCGAACTCGACGAGGTCAACGAGACCTATGAGCGCGTGCCCGCGCCGGATGATTTCGACATCGCCTCCGGCCACATCGCGAAGGGCACCGCCGCGGCGTTGCGGTTCGAGGTGCGGGGCATCAAGAACGGTGAGGTGGCCGTCGTGCTCGAGCACGTCACCCGGCTGCGCGACGACCTCTGCCCCGAATGGCCACAGCCGGCACAGGAGGGTGGGTCGTACCGCATCGAGATCACCGGCGAGCCGACGTACGCGCTCGACCTCTGTTTGAGCAGCCCGAACGGCGACCACAATCACGCCGGTCTGGTCGCCACCGCCGCCCGGATCGTGAACGCGATACCCGACGTCGTCGCCGCCGCGCCCGGCATCAGGACGACGCTCGACTTGCCCCTCAGTACCTGGAAAACCGCTGTACGCTGACGGAACCCACTCGGGGATCACCGAAAAAGAAAGAGCGCGCACATGAGGACCACCCTCCGCTATCTCACACCGCTGCTCGCCGCAGGCGGTGCCGCCGTGGCCATCCTGGCTGCACCGGCCGCGGGTGCCGCGCCCGGCCTTCCGCAGTGCGTCAACACCGGTGGCTCAGCGGCTCTGGGCGGCTCGTCGACCCTGTGCGAGTCACCGGGCAACGCACAGCTCAACGCGACGCCGCCCGTCTACGCCTACCCGTGGTCCGACGAGTACTACGGCCCGGCGATGATGATCGGCGGTTGGTAGCAGCACGAACCATGGCCGACCGGCGGCTTGAACGCCGGCGGTCGGGGTATCGGCGTCGAAGCGATGCGGGTGCCCTGGCTTGACGGCCAGGTTTCGGTTAACCTAACTTTTCTATTCGCATTGCCGGATAGAGAAGGGGTTCGTGGGTGCTGCGAGACACCGCCACGCCGCTGAAGCCGGGATTCCTGCTGCTCGGCCCGGCCTTCGTGGCCGCGATCGCCTACGTCGACCCCGGCAACGTCGCCGCCAACGTCAGCGCGGGCGCGCAGTACGGCTTCCTGCTGGTCTGGGTGATCCTGCTCGCCAACGTGATGGCGGGCCTTGTGCAGTACCTGTCCGCGAAGCTCGGACTCGTCACCGGCCGGACGCTGCCCGAGGCGGTCGCGGACAACACCCGCACCCCGACCCGAATCGCGTACTGGCTGCAGGCCGAACTCGTCGCGATGGCCACCGATCTCGCCGAGGTGGTCGGCGGTGCGATCGCCCTGTACCTGTTGTTCGACCTGCCGCTGCTGGTGGGCGGCGTGATCACCGGTGTGGTGTCACTGCTGCTGCTGGCGGTGCAGAACCGCCGCAGTCAGCAGGTTTTCGAACGGGTCATCAGCGGTCTGTTGCTCGTCATCGCGATCGGATTCCTCACCAGCCTTTTCGTCGAGGCACCCGCGGCGAGTGACGTTGTGGGCGGCCTGATTCCACGGTTCGACGGCGCGGAGAGCGTGCTGCTGGCCACCGCGATGCTGGGCGCCACGGTGATGCCGCACGCGGTCTACCTGCACTCCGGTCTGGCCCGCGACCGGCACGGCCGCCCGGACGCCGGCGCGCCGCGCCGCCGGATGCTGCGCATCACCCGTGTGGACGTCGCGCTGGCGATGCTCGTCGCGGGCGCGGTCAACCTCGCCATGCTGCTGGTCGCGGCCACCAACCTGCAGGGCATGGAGAACACCGACTCGATCGAGGGCGCCTATGCCGCCGTGCAGAACTCGCTCGGCCAGACGGTCGCGCTGTTCTTCGCGGTCGGCCTGCTCGCCTCCGGGCTGGCATCGTCGTCGGTCGGCGCCTACGCGGGCGCCATGATCATGCAGGGCCTGCTGCGCCGCTCCTATCCCCTGCTGCTGCGCCGCCTGGTCACCCTGGTCCCGGCGCTCGCCATCCTGGCGATCGGCATCGACCCCAGCCGCGCCCTGGTGGTGTCGCAGGTCGTGCTGTCGTTCGGCATCCCGTTCGCGCTGATCCCGTTGATTCGCCTCACCGCGGACCGGACGCTGATGGGCGACGACGCCAACCACCGGGTGACCACCGCGCTCGGGTGGCTGGTCGCCGTGCTGATCAGCGTGCTCAACGTGGTGCTGATCTACCTGACCGTCCGAGGCTGACCTCAGGGCTTCCTGGCGAGCTGGTAGTGCACATTTGCGGGCATCGACGGGCGTCCCACCTCGGACGGCGGTCGGCGTTCCTCGCGGTAAAATCGTGAATCAGTGCTCATCCACACCACCGTCAGAGGCTGATGCGTCCCGCTCACACCTACTTCGCGTACGGGTCCAACCTGTGCGTGCGGCAGATGGCGCAGCGATGCCCGGGCGCCGTCGACCCGCGGCCGGCGACACTGGCCGACCACGACTGGCTGATCAACGAACGCGGCGTGGCCACGGTCGAACCGTTCGACGGCTCACAGGTGCACGGTGTGCTGTGGCGGCTCACCGACCACGACCTGGCCACGCTCGACAGTGCCGAGGGCGTCCCGGTGCGCTACCGCCGCGACCGGATGACGGTGCACACCGACGACGGGCCGGCCGACGCGTGGGTGTACATCGACCACCGGGTCGAACCGGGCCCGCCGCGGCCCGGCTATCTCGAGCGCATCATCGACGGCGCCGAGCATCACGGTCTGCCGCAGCGCTGGGTCGAATTCCTCCGGCGGTGGGATCCGGCGCACTGGCCGAACCGCTCGAGTACCGCGAGCGGCGAAGGCCCGCAGTCGCTTTCCGAGCTGCTGGCCGATAGCGCCGTCGTCGAGGACAGCACGTTGCGGTCGCGCTTCGGGTTTCTCGCCATCCACGGCGGCGGTCTCGAGCAGATGACCGACGTCATCGCCGAGCGCGCCGCCGACGCCGCGGGCGCGTCGGTGTACGTGGTGCGCCACCCCGACCACTACCCGCACCACCTGCCGTCCGCGCGCTACCTTGCCGCACAGTCCCCGCGCCTCGCCGAGTTCCTCGACCACGTCGAGGTCGCGGTGTCGCTGCACGGATACGGCCGCATCGGCCGCAGCACGCAGTTGCTGGCCGGCGGGCGCAACCGCGCGCTGGCCGACCATCTGGCCGAGCACGTCGAGGTGCCCGGCTATCAGGTCGTCACCGATCTCGACGCGATCCCGCGGGAGCTGCGGGGGCTGCACCCGGACAATCCGGTCAACAGGGTGCGCGCGGGCGGTGCCCAGCTCGAACTGACACCGCGGGTGCGGGGGCTGAGCCCGCGCAGCCCGCTGCCCGGCGACGACGGCCTGTCTCCGGCGACGTCGGCCCTGGTGCAGGGGCTGGTCGCGGCCGCACGGAGCTGGCAGCCACCCGCGCCGTAGCGGCGACGGGGATCACATCACCGCCCGCGGCCATCCGTGCGCGCAGCGACTCCGAATACCGGGTGTGGAAAGTTCATGCATCGCGCAGGCCCCTGCGCTGTACCGGACCCGGGTGACGCATCTGCGCCGTTCACCGGTGCACCACTACTTCGAGAACAGTGGTTACTCCTGGTACGTCGACGTCGACGACCTGCCGCGGCTGCCGCGCTGGCTGCGGCCGTTCGCCCGGTTCGAGGCCGAGGACCATTTCACCGGCGGCCCCAACGAGTCGCTGCGGCACCGCATCGACCGGTTCCTGGCCGAGCGCGACATCGATCTGCGCGGCGGCCGCATCACCGCGCTGCTGCAGGCCCGTGTGCTCGGCTACGTGTACAACCCGCTGTCGCTGTACTGGTGCCACGACGCCGACGGCACCCTGCGTCACGTCATCGCCGAGGTGCACAACACCCACGGTGAGCGGCACGCATACCTACTGCCGCCGTCGGGCGAGCAGCCCGTCATGGTGCGCAAGCGGATCTACGCCTCGGCCTTCAACGGGGTCGACGGCTACTACCTGGTGCGCGCACCGCGGCCGGCCGAGGCCCTCGACGTGTCGATCTCCCTGCACCGTGACCAGCACCCGGCATTCGTGGCCACCCTGCGCGGCACGCGGCGATCCGCGGGCTCGGCCCAGGTGCTGTGGATGCAGCTGACGGCGCCCGCGGCGCCACTGATGGGCCGCTGGAGCATGAAGGTGCAGGGCGCCCTGCTGTGGCTGCGGCGGGTGCCGGTGGTGCCGCGACATGCCGAAGGATGCCCGGTGACGCATGAAACCGATTCGCCCGCAACGCCTCTGATCGCACGCGAGTCCAGATCGCAATTATTATGACGTTGCTGCTGTGTCCGGTTAGGCTACCGCTCGTGACCACCGACCTCGACGATTTGCTGCGTCGGGTCGCACAGCGGGACGCCGACGCGTTCGCCACGTTCTACGACCAGACCCGCTCCCGCGTGTTCGGCATGGTCACCCGAGTGCTGCGCGACCCCGGTTACAGCGAAGAGACCACGCAGGACGTCTACCTGCAGGTCTGGCGGTCGGCCGGTAACTACGACCCGACCGCCGGCTCTCCCCTGGCGTGGCTGCTCACCCTCGCGCACCGCCGCGCCGTCGACCGGGTGCGCTCCGAGCAGGCGGGCTCCGTGCGCGAATCGCGCTACGGCGCGGCAACCGTCGAGCCGCCCGTCGACCACGTCGCCGAGGCCGCGATCAACCATGACGAGCGCCGCCGGGTGACCGCCTGCCTGGACTCGCTCACCGAGGTGCAGCGTGAGGCGATCCAGCTGGCCTACTACGACGGGATGACCTACGTCCAGGTCTCCGAGCGGCTGTCGGCGAATCTGGCCACCATCAAGTCACGGATGCGTGATGCGATCCGCGGACTGCGTCGCTGCCTGGGGGTCGCATGACCGGGCCGGTGGAAGACGACCTGATCGAGCTCGCGACTCCGTATGCGCTGCACGCGATTCCCGAGTCCGACCTCGACGAAATCGAGCGGCGCCTTGCCGACGCCCCGGCAGAGGTGGTGCGCGCCTTCGACGACGAGGTGCGCGCCGTGCGGGAGACCATGGCGATCCTCTCGGCAGGCACGGCGGTCGACCCGCCGGATCAGCTGCGCGACCGCGTGCTCGGCGTCGTCGCCGACGACCCGGTACGCCAACTGCGGCCGAGGCGGTGGCAGAAGGCGGTGCTCGCCGCGGCCGCGGTGCTCGTGGTCGGACTCGGCGCGCTCGGGGTGGGCTACGCACTGCGGCCCGCGCCCACGCCGTCCACCGCCGAGCAGGTGTTCGCCGCCCCGGACGTGCGCACGGTGTCGGGTCCGATCCCGACCGGCGGCACGGCGACGCTGGTGTTCTCGCGGGACCGCAATGCCGGCGTGCTGGTGATGAACAACGTCGCGCCGCCCGAACAGGGCACGGTGTACCAGATGTGGCTGGTCGGGTCGGAGGGCGCGGAGTCGGCGGGCACCATGGACGCCAAGGCCGTGGCCCCGTCCACCACCGCGGTGCTGCCCGATCTCGGGGACTCGAACGCGCTGGCCTTCACGGTCGAACCGGGCTCGGGCTCACAGGCGCCGACCACACCCGTGTTCGCCGAACTGCCGCTGGTCTAACAGCCCGACAGCGTCGCCGTCGCCGCCTCGTCGATGACGTCGGCCACCTCGTGGCGCCGCTGCCACGCGGCCCGCTGGCGCATGGCGCCGTTGCCCTGCTCGGCGATGCGGTCGAGTTCGGCCCGCACCAGCTCCTCGTCGCCGACGGCACGCAGTGCGGGCGTGATCCGGTCGACGAAGGCCCGCAGCAGGTCGACGGCGGGCGCCGGTGAGTGGGCGTCGAACAGGTCGACGGCCTGCCCGTCGAGGCCGTCGCGCGCCGACTTCCAGTACGCCGCGGCCAGGGCGTGCGGGGAGATGCGGGGCAGGCCGGAGCCGCTGCGCTCGTCGTCGAGTGCCGTCATCACCGCACCGCGGGTCAGCGCGGCCAGCAGGACCGTCTCGGCGACGGTGGCGGGCACGTCGGACACCCGCACCTCGACGGTCGGGAAGTTCGCCGACGGCCGGACGTCCCAATAGACCATGCCGTCGTCGAGCATCGCGCCGGCGTTCTGCATCATCTGCACCACCGCGTCGTACTCGTCGACCGACTCGAAGTGTGGGGGCGGGCCGGCGCTGGGCCACCGCGACCACAGCACCTGTCGCCAGCTCGCGTGCCCGCTGTCGGCGTTGCGGTAGATCGCCGAGTTGGCGGTCAGGGCGAGCAGCAGCGGCAGCCACGGCCGCAGCCGGTTGCTCACCCGGACCGCCGCCTCGCGCGTGGGCACCGCGACGTGCACGTGGCAGCCGCAGATGCCCTGTTCGTGGGCGATCATCCCGAAGGTGTCGGCGATCCTGCGGTAGCGCGGCGAGTCGGTGATCGGGAAGTGGTGCGGCACGGTGGGCGGCAGTCCGACGGCGAGCAGCCGGGCGCCCGCGGCGTCGGCGGCGCGTCCGGTGATCCGCCGTAGCCGGGTCAGCTGCTCGTGCAGTTCAGCGGTGCTGCCCGCCACGTCGGTCGCTGTCTCGACCTGGCAGGAGGTCAGCTCGAGCTGGAGGTCGACGCCGTCGGCGGCGGCGAGTTCGGCGACGCGGCGGTTGTGCGGCACCGGTTCGCCCGAGTCCGGGTCGATGAGGAGGAACTCCTCCTCGACGCCCACGGTGGGATGGCTGGACATCGGGCCTGCAGACTCTCTCGAAATATTGATCCGGCCCGCCGGGGTACTCACAACGGGCCGGATCTGGTGGTGGTTCGTAGGGGTCCGCACGCGGTGAGGCGAACCGTGCGGATCATTTGTGCCCACTTCCCGCGAGGGTCAAACATCGAAATCGGGCGACCTCCTACGATCGACTGATGCCGCGGGATCTTCGGTTCGGACTCGGTCTGCACGCCGCCCGTTCACTGACGAAAGTGCAGGACACCGCGCGGCGAGCCGAGGAGCTCGGCTTCGACGTACTGCACGTGCCCGACCATCTGGGCGCCCCTGCTCCGTTCCCTGCGCTGATGGCGGCCGCGGCGGCCACCCGAACGCTGCGGCTGGGGACGTTCGTGCTCAACGCCGGCTTCTACCGGCCCGCGCTGCTGGCCCGCGACGTGGCGGCGCTGCACGACCTCAGCGGCGGGCGGTTCGAGGCCGGCCTGGGCACCGGGTATGTGCGGGAGGAGTTCGAGGCCGCCGAGCTGCCGTACCCGAGCGCGGGCGAACGCGTCGACCACCTGGCGCACGTCACCGGATATCTGCGCGAACACCTGCCGAGCGTGCCGATCCTCATCGCCGGCAACGGCGACCGGGTGCTCACCCTGGCTGCCCGCAGGGCCGACATCATCGGGCTGACCGGTGGTGACCGCCCGGCGTCCGGCGACGAGGACCCGCTCGCCGAGCGGATCGCGTTCGTCCGGGCCGCCGCCGGTGACCGGTTCGCCGAGCTGGAACTCAATCTCGCCGTGACGGCGATGCCGGTCGACGGCTCCGGCATGCCCGACCTGTCGATTCCGCGGCACTTCCTGCCCGGGTTGACCGATGAGCAGCTGCTACGCCATCCCGGCACGCTGGCCGGGTCGACGCGCGACATGGCCGACCGGATCCGCGGCTACCGCGACGACTACGGCGTCTCCTACATCATCGTGCAGGCGCCGCACGCCGACGCGTTCGCGAAGGTGATCGCCGAACTGCGCTAGTACCAGAGGTACAGCCCGCTGAGCACCGCCCACACGGCGACGCAGTAGACCTCGAACACCGTTCGCAGCGCCACCGGTGCACGGCGCAGTTCCATGAAGTCCAGGCCGACGAGCCGCACCTTGACCGCCGCGATGGCGAGCACGACGACGGCGACGGCCGAGCCGGTGCCGTGCTCGGCGCCGACCGCCCACGAGACGACGGTGGCCGCGATCAGCAGCAGCCACGTCACGCCCGCGCGGTTGCGGACCAGCTGCAGCACGGATGGACCCGTCATGACACCAGGTACAGCAGGGCGAACAGGAAGATCCACAGCAGGTCGACCAGATGCCAGAAGCACGCGCCGCCCTCGACGAGCGCCATCGGGTTGCCGCTCAACTCGGGCCTGCGCGTCTGCGTCCACACGAAGGTCAGCGCGAGCAGGCCGAGGCCGACGTGGAACAGGTGCAGGCCGGTGAGGATGAAGTAGTAGAGGTAGAAATCGCCCGCCCCGGCGCCGTGGCCCGCGGAGACCAGCGCGGTGTACTCGTAGACCTTCAGGCCGGCGAACAGGAGGCCGCAGCCGATCGCTGCGGTGACGGCGGAGGTGGCGATCGAGCGGGCGCCGGTGCGGACGGCGCCGAGGGCGACCACCACGCAGAGCGAACTGGTGAGCAGCACCAGCGTGTTGAGCAGCCCGACGCCGATGTGCAGCGTCGCGCGCGCGGCGTCGAAGGCCTCGGGCGTCCGGCCGCGGGCCACCATGAAGGTGACGAAGAAGACGCCGAACACCAGCATGTCGCCGAACAGGAAGACCCAGGTGCCTGCCTCGCCGGGAATGCGGCGGGCGTCGGTGTCCGCGGGCGCGTCGGCCGTGGCGGTCACGGCACGGGCACCGGGGATTCGGCGGCCTGCTGGGCCGAGATCGAGCGCAGCATGACCACGGTGGTCGCCACGATCCAGATCACCAGCACCAGGCCGGGCAGGTAGAAGGCGAACACGCCGTTCCAGGCCAGCGGGCCGTCGTTGAACACCACGACGACACACCCCGGCAGCGACAGGGTGGCCACCCACAGGTTGAGGTAGCCGTACCAGCGCGGGAAGGTCGGCGGGTCGGCCCTGTCGATGAAGGACGCCACCGCCAGCGTGATGTTCTGCACGACGATGGTGCCGACGATGCCGATGAACCACAGCCAGAACAGGTCGTTGAGTGCCCGGGTGATCTCGGGTGGGCGGTCCTCGGGCCGAAATGCGGCCGCCGCCAACATCATCAGCGGGAAGATCAGTGCGGGCACGAAGATGGTCGCGGCGAACACCTGGGTGACCGAGAGCATGCCCCAGCCGCCTTCGGCGCGGCGGATGCGCAGCACCAGTGCGGCGAGGAACGGCAGCGCGAGGACGGCGGTGAGCAGGGCGCCCGCGACGCCGAACCGGATCCACAGCTTGTGGTCGACGAAGAACTGCGCGACGTCCTCGGCCGACGCCGTCGGGGACAGCGGCGGGAAGAGCCGCGCCAGTCCGGAGAAGCAGGTGCCGTACAGCAGGATCATCACTGTTCCCGACCAGGCGCCGACGCGTTGCATCCTCAGCTCCACGTCGGCAGGCTACCGGCCGATGCGAGATGTTTTGACAATTTTGCCGAAACTGCCGCGTGGCGGACGGACGGCGCGGGGGCGGTAAACTCTCACGCGGTCCCCGCCCCCGTAGCTCAGGGGATAGAGCACGGCTCTCCTAAAGCCGGTGTCGCATGTTCGAATCATGCCGGGGGCACTCATCCGGTGATCGATCGTTGTTGGGATCGGTAGCCATGCGAACGGTGTCGGATGGCGGCAACGACGAAGCCGCTGGGGCGACGCCAGAGTGCGAGGATCCGCATCGACATGACGACCCCGACCCGTTTGGCCATCGCGGCGGCGACCGTCGCACTGGCGGCGATCAGCGCGATCCCGGCGACGGCGCACGCCGAGGAGCGCCGGGCGAACTTCACCACGCCGTCGGGAAACATCCGCTGCGTGTTCGACCGAGACAGCGGCGCGAGCCCGTACGTCGTCTGTCAGCTGGAGGACGTCGACTACGTAGTGCCGCCGGGAGTCGCGCACGACGCCGCCGGGAAGCCGTGCCCGTCGAACACCGGCTCCGGCAATGACGTCATGCTCGTGCAGGGCGAACCCGGTTACGTCCGTTGCTCGTTCGCGTCGATCAGCACCGGCGTTCCCGACTGGCCCACGCTGGAATACGGCGACACGATGGTTTTTGGTGCGATCACCTGCGACAGCGAATCGTCGGCGCTCACATGCACCGACACCAGCAGCGGTCACTTCTTCCGGGTGTCGCGGCTGGCCTACGAGGTCGGCTGACATGCCGGCACGGCTGCACGTGACCCTCGCCATCGCCGCGGTGCTGGCTGGACTGTTCGGCACCGGAACGGCCGGGGCGCAATCGGCGTGCGACGCGCTCGCCGGGACACTGGATCCCGATCAGACCTGCCACGTCCACGACACCGGCGCCGGCTATCAGCTCGACCTCGGCTTCCCGGCCGGCTATCCGGATCAGCAGGCATTGACCGACTACCTGGTTCCCCTTCGCGACGACTTCGTCGAGTTCGCCCAGTCGCCGCGTAACGACCGGTCCTACACGCTGACCGCCACGCCAACGACCTACCGGGCCGGCGGGACCGAAGCGGTGGTGATCCAGCTCAGTCAGGATGCCGACCCGCACCCGGTGAGCTGGTACAGGGCGTTCAACTACGACCTCGTCAGACACGCGCCGATCACGCTCGACACTCTGTTCACCCCGGGCACACGACCGGTGGACGTGGCCTTTCCCGCGGTGCGGCGCGAACTGGAGAAGCGTTGGCAGCCAGAGGTACTGGCCGACATGCTGGGCGACGTCGACGACGACACCTTCTCGGAGTTCGCGCTCACCGACGACGCGGTGATCTTCTTCTTCGGTCAGGGCCGACTGCTCGGCCATCCGGAGGGGCCACTCGAGGTCTCGGTGCCGCGGGCAGAACTCGCGCCCTGGCTGGCCCGAGCGCTTCGTTGACTTTGCGCTCAGCGCGCGATCCTCTCGCAGATCGACGCCCTGAGCGCAAAGTCAACGAGAGGGTCAGCGTGCCGGCGCGGACAGCGACGCCTTGGCGCCGCGAGTCATCTCGTCGCCCAGGATCTCGTTGTCGCCGGCGAGCACACCGTCGAGGGCCAGCTTGGCGATCACACCCGGGTCGCTCTTCTGGTCGGCCGGGATGTAGCTCACCATGTCGGTGTCCATGTAGCCCACGTGCAGTGCGGCGACGTGAATACCCCTCGGAGCGAGCTCCGTTCGCACCGCGTCGGTCATCGCCCACGCGGCGGCCTTCGCGGAGGAATAGGCGCCGCTGGTCGGCGGGTGCAGCCAGGACAGCACCGACAGCACGTTGAGGATCGCTCCCCCGCCGTTGCGTTCGACGACCGGGGCGAAGGCGCGGATCACCTGCAGGGTGCCGAAGTAGTGAGTCTCCATCTCCAGGCGGATGTCCTCGATCGACCCGTCGAGCACGGACGCGCGCGTGGACACACCGGCGTTGTTCACCAACAGGTTCACGTCGGTGGCGAATTCCGCGGCACGGCGGATCGATTCGGGATCGGTGATGTCGAGCTGCACGGGTACGACGCCCGGCAGGTCAACGGTGTCGGGGTTGCGCGCTCCCGCGTAGACCTTCGCGCCGCGGGCGACGAGCTCGGCGGCGAACCGCCGGCCGAGTCCACGGTTGGCGCCCGTCACCAGTGCGACGATGTTCTCGGTGTTCATGATGTGCCTCCATCTGGTCTGGCATGTGGCTGTGGGATGTTCACGGCTGTCAGTGACAAGCCGCGCGGCGGCCGGATCCATCCGGGAACCGCCGAAGATTGCAGCTAGCGGGAACCGGCGCCGCCGGTCAGCGACCGGGCAGGCGCTCGGTGATCTCCTGCAGCACCCAGCCGTTGCCGTCCGGGTCCTGGAACGACGCGAACGAGCTGTAGCTGCGGCGCTCCGGATCCGCACCCGGCACCCGCCCGGTCCCACCGGCCTGATTGAAGACACCGGTGGCGTCGTGGAAGACCTCGCTCACCTTGGCGCCGCGCGCCACCAGCTCGGCGCGGGCGGCCTCGACGTCGGTGACGACCAGGTACAGACCCTGAGTGGAACCCGGCGCCGCCGTGCTGACGCCGGTGCCGAAGATGACCGACGTGGGCGACCCGGGCGGGGTCACCTGCACCACCCGATATCCCTCCGTCACAGGGAAATCCGCGTCCAACCGCCAGCCGAGCTTCTGGTAGAAGTCTCTCGCCCGGTCCACGTCGGACACCGGTAATACGACGACTTCGAGTTTCATGTCCATGACGGCTCCCTTGTCCTGGTTCGAGCCGTGGCGCAGATGTCGCGGTTCGGACGTCTGTCCGGTGATTCTGTCACCGGGATGCAGGCATGAACGTCGAATGATTGGCGACGCATTCCCGGCCGGCGTCCGCCGTCGTAATCTCACCCTGCACCACTCATCCGAACGGGAGCGACACATGACCGGTCCAGCACAGGCCGAACAGATCTCCGTGAGCAGACGATCGCCGGCCTACTGGCGGGTGACGTTCGACAACCCGCCCCTGAACATCTTCGGCCCGGAGACGCTGCCACAGCTCGACGCCGTCGTCACCGCGCTGGAGGACGACGACGACGTGAAGGTGGTGGTCTTCGACAGTGCCGTCGACGGGTTCTTCCTGACCCACTACAACTTCCTCGCCGACCTCGAGGAGTCGACCAGCTACCCCGCGGGAAGTACCGGGCTGCAGGCACTTCCGGACATGCTCGCCCGGCTGAGCCGCGCGCCGGTGGTGTCCATCGCCGCCATCCGCGGTCGCGCCACCGGGGTGGGCAGTGAGCTCGCGCTGGCCAGCGACATGCGCTTCGCCAGCCGCGAGAAGGCGATCCTGTCGCAGTGGGAGGTGGGCGCCGGGCTGGTCCCCGGTGGCGGGCCGATGGCGCGGTTGCCCCGGCTGATCGGCCGCGGACGAGCGCTGGAGGTGCTGCTGGGCGCCGACGACATCGACGGCGACCTCGCGCAGTTGTACGGCTACGTCAACCGCTGCATGCCCGACGCCGAACTCGACGCGTTCGTCGACGCGTTGGCCACCCGGATCGCGTCGTTCGACAAGCAGGCGATCGCCGAGACCAAGCACCTGGTGAACATCAACAGCCTGCCTCCCGACGACGAGATCGCCCCCGAGTGGGACGCCTTCGTCGCCGCTCTCGGCCGTCCCGCAGCGCAGGCCCGGATACAAAAGCTGTTCGAGCGCGGCTTCCACCAACCCGGTGACGTCGAGACCCGCCTCGGCCACCACGTCGGCCGACTCGGCGACGACGACTAGGGCGACCCGGTGAACACCTCCCCCATCGGCGCCGCACGCCACACCTTCGCCGTCGGTGTCGTCGGCGGCCCCACCGTCGTCATCGACTACGGCCTAACGCGATTCGTCACCGACCCGACCTTCGACGACCCGCGCGACTACGGCGCCATGGCCAAGCTGACCCCGCCCTCGGTGCCCGCCGCCGACCTCGGTCCCGTTGACGCCGTGCTGCTCAGCCATGACGACCACAACGACAACCTCGACATCGCCGGCCGGGAGTGAGCCACCACCGCCGTGCCCACCATCGTGACCGGGCCCGGCGCCGCCGCCCGCCTCGGAGCGCGTGCACTCGGTCTGGTGACATGGGACACCACCGAACTCGCGCGCGCCGACGGCGACGGGGTCATCACCGTCACCGCCGTGCCTGCCGTGCACGGCCCGCTGGACGGGACGCGGGACGCCTCCGGGCACGTCAACGCCGAAGTCACCGGCTTCGTCCTGCGGGCGACCGGACTGCCGACGGTGTACGTCAGCGGTGACAACGCCTCCCTGGCGCCCGTCGTCCAGATCGCACGGCGATTCGGCGACATCGACGTCGCCGTGCTGTTCGCCGGGGCGTCGCGGCTGCCCACCAAGAACCAGGGCCGACCGCTGACCCTCACCGGTCCGCGGGCAGCGGATGTCGCTGCGGCGCTTGCTGTCCCGCGTGTCGTGATCGCCCACATCGCCGGGTGGTCGATCTACAGCGAGACCATCACCGACGTGCGGACGGCGTTCGACGAGGCGGGCATCGCCGACCGACTGGTGCCCGGGGACGCCGGGTCCTGGTCGCTGCTCGACGGTCCGGCGGGTTAGACGGGGGCCGGCCGGCCGCGCGTCCCCCACCATTCGCCTGTGCCCCCTGTCGCGGGGCCGCCGGTGGCCAGCGCCGCGATCACCGCGTTGACGGCGGCTCGTGATTCGTCGCTGCGCGAGACCAGCCACCACGGCCAGTACGGCTGCGGGCGCACCACCGGCCTGCGCACCAGATCCGGCGGCAGCGAGCCGGTGCGATCCTTGGGCGAGTTCAGCACCGGCCGCCGGAGCCGCCGCACGTGCTCGAAGAACGCCGTCCCGGTGATGCCGCCGTCGTCGATGCGGACCGCCTTCGCGCCGGAGTCGCGGGCGAAGCACTCGGCGTAACGGTTCCAGGACGACCAGCTCGCCGCGTCCGCGTCGAGCAGCACCACGATGTCGCGGGCGTCGACCTCCGACGAGTCGGTGCCGGGAGCCACCGCGTACAGCCGGTCGGCCCCGATGATGTCGGCGCGCAGGCCGAGCGCGGCCAGATCGTCCTCGTCGACCCAGCAGATCGCGAGGTCGATGGCCCGCTCGGCGACGCGCGCGGCCTGCGCGTGCGACGGCATCACCCAGGTGTCGACGTGCAGCTGCGCGACGGCGGCGGTGCGTTCGACGAGATCGGCGGGCCGCCAGCTCACGTAGCCGAGCCGGACCGGCTCGGTGTCGGCCAGTTGCACGGCGGCGTGCCGGAGTTCGTCGGCGCGCGCCAGCAGATCGCGCACCTTGGGCAGCAGTTCGGCACCCGTCGCCGTCAGCGTGACCGAGCGGCGGTCCCGATCGAACAGCTGGACGTGCAGGTCCCGTTCGAGGGCCTTGATCTGCTGGGACAGCGACGGCCCGGCGATGCGGAGGCGCTGCGCGGCGCGGCCGAAGTTCAGCTCCTCGGCGACGGCGACGAAGTAGCGCAGTTGACGCAGCTCCACCGGCCGATTCTAAGTGGTGGGAGTCTGCGCCTCCCAGCAACGAGGAAACCGGTCGTATGCAGCCGGACGCCCGGGCGCCCAGAATCGGTTCCACGGAGCGACATCCGAACGGAAGGAACTCCCATGACCCAGCAGAACGACGACACGAAGGTCGCCATCATCACCGGCGCGTCGCGCGGCATCGGCGCCGCCCTGGTCCCCGCATACCGCAAGCTCGGCTACGCCGTCGTCGCGACGGCGCGGTCATTCACCGAGGTCGACATCGACCCCGAAGTGCTCACCGTCGCCGCAGACATCGCCGCCCCGGGCGCGGGCGCCCACGTGGTCGACGCGGCGCTGCACCGCTTCGGCCGGGTCGACACCGTGGTCAACAACGCCGGGATCTTCGTCGCCAAACCGTTCACCGAATACACCGACGAGGACTTCGACGCCGTCACCGGTGTGAATCTGCGCGGCTTCTTCGAGGTGTCGCGCAGCGCCGTCGCGGCCATGCGGGACCAGGGCGACGGCGGCCACCTGGTCAACGTGTCGACGAGCCTCGTCGACCACGCCAACTCGGCGGTCCCCTCCGCATTGGCGTCGCTGACCAAGGGCGGGCTCAACGCGGTGACGAAGTCGCTCGCCGTCGAGTACGCGGCGCGCGGCATCCGCGTCAACGCCGTCGCTCTCGGGATCATCCGCACGCCGATGCATCCGCCGGAGACGCACGCCGACCTCGCCCGCCTGCATCCGGTCGGCAGATTGGGCGACATCGACGACGTCGTCGACGCCATCCGCTATCTGGAGCAGGCGCCGTTCGTCACCGGCGAGGTGCTGCACGTCGACGGTGGCCAGAGCGCCGGGCATTGATGATGGACTATCTGTCGATGACGCGCGCGGTTCCGACAACCCCTGCCACGGAGGAGTACCGATGAACGCACTGACGAACCTCGGCGTGCGCCTGCCGGTGACCGCCGCGCCGATGGCGGGCGGCGCCACCACCACCGCCATGGTGATCGCCGCGTCGCGGGCCGGCAGCCTCGGACTGCTGGCCGCGGGTTACAAGACGCCCGAAGCTCTGGGCAACGAGATCGCCGCCGTGCGGCAGGCGTCGGTCCCGTTCGGCGTCAACGTCTTCGCGCCGAACCCGGTGCCGATCGACGAGGCGGCCTACCGCCGCTACGCGGCCGCGGTGCAGCGCGAGGCGGACCGGTTCGGGCTGACGCTGCCCGCCGACCCGGTCGACGACGACGACGCGTTCGGCGCGAAGGTAGACATCCTGCTCTCCGATCCGGTGCCCGTCGTCAGCTTCACCTTCGGCCTGCCGGGCGGCGACGTGATCCGTGCGCTCCAGAAGGCGGGCACGGCCGTGGTGCAGACCGTGACGTCGCTCGAGGAAGCCGAGGCGGCCGCGGCGGCCGGGGTCGACATGCTCGCCGTCCAGGCCGCCGTCGCCGGCGGCCACTCCGGGACGTTCACCCCCGATCGGATGCCGTCGCCGCTGCCCATCGGCGAGCTGGTGGCACAGGTGAGCGGCGCCGTGGGCCTCCCGGTGATC